>CALINB010000340.1 GCA_938045325.1 uncultured Rhodospirillales bacterium
TTTGGACTTGGCTTCGTGTTTACGCGTCTGGTGGCGAAAACACCCTGCACGCCCATCCTCATGAAGATCATTTCTTTTTGGTGCTTGATGGTCGGGGCATATTCTACGGCCCCAACGGCGAAAAAAAGGAACTTACCCGCAATGAAGGACTTATGCTACCGGCGGGCACCTATTACTGGTTTCATGCTGCGGGTGACATCCCTCTCGTAATGCTGCGGTGTGGCGCTCAGGACGGCAAAGGTGACCGGCGTGAGCGGATCAATATTGACGGCAAGCCATTGCACGGCGAAAGCAAGGAAAACAAATACCGCCCCCCCGTTTATCGCGAAGGATCACACTATGAGTGAAGAAATGCCCATTAGCGCAGCGACCGCACAGTTCATCGCCGAAGCGCAATCGCGCACCTATGACGATGACATCATCGATCGTGCCAAACGGTGCCTCGTCGATTGGACCGGAGTCGCCATTGGCGCACATGATCAGCCACTCGCCGATGTGATGCCAAACGCCGCCGATGTGTTGGGTTCTTCCGGCCGCTCACCGGTTGTTATGGGGGGCTTGGTTTCTCCGACCAGTGCCGCCCTCATTAACGGCGCGCTATCACACGCCTTGGATTTTGACGACACTCACCCGGACGCCCTCGGCCACATCAGCGGGCCGACCTGGGCCGCTGTTCTTGCCTTGGCAACAGACCGGGGCGCGAGCGAAACAGAGGCTCTCCATGCATTTATTACCGGTTTTGAAGTGGCAGGCGCCTTGTTCGGACCCGGCATGGGCCCAACCTTGCAACGACGCGGCTTCCATCCGACATCGGTATTTGGCCGCTTTGCCGCCATGGCCGCATCCAGTGCCCTTCTAAAGCTCAACGAACAGCAAGCAGCCAATGCAATCGGTTTAATCGCCACCATGGCCGGCGGGCTGATCGCCTCAAACGGTACCATGTCGAAACCGTTTCATGCCGGCATTGGTGCGATGAACGGCATTCTTGCAGCCCAACTTGCCGCCAGCGGGTTCGAAGCGCGCATAGGATTGCTCGATGCGGAAAACGGTCTTGCGGCTACCTTCGTGCAAGACGGCGAAACGGCCTTCCCCAATCCACCAAATTTCACCGCCGGTGAACAACTCCGGCGCAACGCCTTTAAGCCGTATGCCTGCTGCAAAGGCACCCATCCGACGTTAGATGCAGCTCGTGAAATTTATGAAAAGCTGAATAACCGGCCCATTGAATCGATTACGCTTCAAGTCAATGAGATGCACGCGCGTATCGCTAACAAGCGCCAGCCGGAAACACCCCTCGATGCCAAATTCAGTGTCGCCTATTGTGCCGCCATCGGGCTTAACGGTTATCAAGGTATGCCCAGCGATTTTTCGAACGAGCATATCGGCAACGATAACGTCAGAGACTTGGAAAGCCGTGTCACTGTTACACCCGATGACGATATCGGAAAGCACCAAGTGCTGATGACAATCAAACTCAAAGATGGCGAGGAATTGATTAAAAAAGTCGAAGAAGCGCGCGGCAATCCGGATAATCCATTTTCATGGAACGATCTTGAAACAAAATTCAAAGCTCTTGCCAAACCAGTGCTGAAAGATAATGCCGATGGTTTACTGGCAACTTTGAAGAGCTTCGAGAAACCGGGGCAATTGCAGCAATTCACAAACTTTGTCTGCACGGCACCGGCCGCACAAGCTGCCGAATAACATTAGTTAAATATTCTAATATAATTTCGCTGAAAAATTTGACCTAGAGCAAGGTTCAGATAACCAGCAACGTAATAATAATGCGGCTGGATTTATATTAGATAATCATGGTTGATAATACATACCGACGCCGTCCCGGGCTTCATCCGGCAGTAATAGCTTTAAGCTATATTATGATTGTAGCAGCCCCACTCATCCTGGCCGTTTCCACGGGGCGAACTGGGCGCGGATTAATCAAAGATTTTGCCCATGCTATTGGCATGATTGCCTACGACATGTTGCTGGCGCAATTTGTTTTATCGAGTCGCTTTGAAGCAGTCTCAGGGCATATCGGAATTGATGTGCTTATGCGTTTTCATCAATTGGCAGCGCGAACGCTCGCAGTATTGATCGTTCTTCATCCTATTCTCATGACTGGGCGAGTCGCTATTCTTGATGTTTATGAGGCACCAAATTATTTTCTATCAATAGTTCAGAATCCGAAATTCTTAACCGGTATCATCGCTTTCTTACTTGTTTTAACCCTGATCGCAACCTCATTAGGGCGCAGGTTTTTTAAGATACCGTATGAAATTTGGCGTGCATTGCATGGCTTGCTGGCGCTTGGAATAGCCGGCTTCGGCTGGCATCATGCGATCAGTGTTGGACGCTACAGCAAAAACAGTCCCCTCGCTGAGTTTTGGACAATCCTTTTTGCCCTCGCTGCAGCTACACTTGTTTTTATTTATTTCATCAAACCGTTATTGCTTCTGAGACATCCTTATCGTGTCGTCTCCAATGACAAAATCGGTGAGAAAATTCACGAAATTACGCTAACGCCTAATGGCAATCACCAGCTTCGTTATGCACCGGGGCAATTCGCTTGGGTGAATTTCAGAAAATACCCCTTTTCTCTGTTAGACCACCCTTTCTCAATTGCGTCGAACCCAACGAATAACAAAAATATTTCGTTTATCATTCAAGAAGATGGCGATTTTACGAAAAACATAGAATCTATCCCCAAAGGCCACGTAGCCTATTTAGACGCACCGCACGGCAATTTTACATTGGCTGGACGCAATGGCACGGCCATCGGACTCATAGCCGGCGGCGTCGGCATTGCACCAATTTTAAGTATTTTGCGTTATCTACGTGCAACCAATGACCCACGCCCTATACGCTTGATTTACGGAGCCAAAAAGAAAAACAAACTGATCAGTGTTAAAGAAATCGAAAAGATGAAGATAGCGCTCGATTTACAAACAACCTATGCGCTTTTTGATCCGCCCATTAATTGGCCGGGAAAATCCGGCAATATCACTCGCCAACGTCTAATAAATTATATTTTCATTGGCTTTAATGTAATTCTCATTGTGTTAGCATTAGCCTTTGCAATCTATGTTTTTGAAGGCCAATGGGCTCACAGCAAGCCTGGCGGCATACATCAACAAGATCATCATAAAAAACATCAACAAAGACTGCGCCGAGGCCCTGGAAAGCAAAATAGCTATTAAGGCCGCCGCTGCAAAAACAACCCCAGGAAAACGGCAGCGGCGATACCGGCATTCAGCCAATGGATCGATACATGAGCGAGAAAGATCCCCGCCACAAGCGGCCCAACGGCGGCGCCGAAATCACGCCACGTCTGCATGACGGCAATTCGGTGTAACGTTGTCTCTTGCGAATGCCGGTGAGCGACTTCAGCCGGTCCGAGAGCGGCAAGCACGGCACGCCCAACAACAATCGCCAAAGCGCCAACATAGATATACCCTAAGCTCAAAACGGCAAACCCAGCCGCAAGAACAACTGTAAACACGAATAGCATTCGGTCTGTCCCGTAACGATCGCCAAACCAGCCACCGAGCGGCGCCAACAAAACTTCCGTAAATCGGCGAATGCTTAAGATAACGCCACCGGCGAGCATCGCGGTACCGAGG
>CALINB010000341.1 GCA_938045325.1 uncultured Rhodospirillales bacterium
CCCCTCAATTAAAATTAGTATTGGGTCACTTATTTGAAATTGGTGTTAGGACACCATGGTGCCGGAACCAATATTTGGTTTTTCTGTTTGATGACAATTTCCTTGCCGCGCAAATGTTTTCGAAACTCCGCCCATTGCGGGTCTTTATCCAAGATGGCCCGGCGCTCATCCCGATCGGCTAAGCTTTTATAACCCCACATGTGAACGATTTGGTTCAACTCGCCGATCTCCGGCGTGAAATAACCGAACATATTGCCGAGAATGCGGGTGTGAACCTCGCGGCCATAGGTGTCGTAAATTTCCATATACAGCGGCGCCGTCCCCGGCTTTAGCGTATAGGTTCTCATTTCAACGATCATACTTAATCCTTTTTATTCCGTGGGACACTTCTTAAAGTTATTCCCGTACCGCTTATATTGAATCGTTTCACCCCAAGTGTATTCGGCTTCGGTACTGAGGCCGACTTGCGGCGTTACCGTAAAACTCGCACTAGATAACACAAACACTGAGAGTATTTTTAGTTTCATTAGATTTCTTGTTCTATTTAATTAGTATTTAATTTTTCGAAAGGCCGGCGGCAAACGTTTTGCCGTTCATTTGATCCAATTTCAGCACATGATCCCGCACCCGGACGGCGTTCGCTTCATCGCCTACGGTCATCGCGTTATCCATATATTTATCGGTGATTTCTTCGTTCGTAAGAAGACGATCCCCCGCCCCCCGGTTCACCGGTTCGTGATGGCGAAGCGTGCGCCCGTCGTTGGTTTCAATGATAAGACCGCCGGAAAAATATTCCGGAAACTTCGAATCCGGGTCCGACACACACGTCGATTTAGCGCACAACGCCAACGCCGTTTCATCCTTGAGCGCTTCGTCTTCGAGTTCGTTTAAGCCGAACTTGCCGCGTACCAAGCAAGTTGCGACCACATAAAAAGCGCTGAACTTCGCCGTGTAATCCGTATCCGGGCGTTTTTTGAGGTCTTCGGGCTCGGTAATCAAATGCTTGGCCTGATCGGGCAGCAAAATCGTGATCGACTTCACATCATCAGGCGTCAGGTTGTGTTCTGTTCGCAAAATAAGAGCGGCGTCCATGATACTATGGATAATATGACACACCGGATAGGGTTTGATGGCCATCTGCGATGTTTCCCAACGAGCGCCCAATCCGTCGGTCAGTACCGTGCAATCGACCGTCTTACCGTCTTCACCCAAGTGCAGGGCGAAGATGCCGAGATCGCCCTCGTAGGGTAGCGCCGTACCGACAAATCCGTTTTTCGCCAGATGCGCAGCCGTGATTCCGGCCACCCCGGCCCAGCCGGGATGGAGCCGCTTGTTCCAGGCGCCGTCATTTAAGAACTCCTGGCTCGCCGTCGCCGTCGAAACCGCAATGCCTTGCGCGCGCGCCAATTGCTCGGGCGTGAGGCCGTAAAGCCGGCCGGCAACGAGTGTGCCGGAAAAATGTCCGCAGACGCCGGTCGCGTGATAACCATGATGATGGAACCTGAAATCGGCGGCCATGCCGATGCGGATGGCGGTTTCCATGGCGATGACATACGACGTCAGAATCTCTTGGCCGGAAGCGTTCACCGCTTCGCCGATCGTCATCGCCGGCGGCAGCGAAACGGCCGACGCATGGACAACGGCCGCCATATGCGTGTCGTCGTAATCAAGCCCATGCACGAGGGCCGCGTTCATGGTGAGCGCATCGCGCACCGGCAGCTTTTCGGTCTTGTTGATCACCGAGCAGTCGCCTTCTCCGCCCAGCTCTTTCAAACCGGCCAGAATGTTTGCAGAAAACGGATAGCGCGTTGAAGCCATCGCGCAACCGATGGAGTCGAGGATCAGATATTTTGCACGCTCGCGCACGTCGGCAGGAATGTCTTCGTATTTCAGATTGAGCGCAAAGTCGGCGTACTGTTCTGCATAGGTTGCTTCCGCCGATTGGACTTTATTATGATCTTTGCTATCCGCTGTTGTGCTATCCGGCATGAAATATCTCCCTGTATTATCCCTGTATTATCCCTCTATTATCCCTCTATTATCCCTGTGGCGGTTTGACGCACACGTCGGCGTAGTTATAGCGCTGGGTAATGGTGCCGCAGTGCAGGAACACGTCTTGCGTGACCTCAAACGCCGCTTTGGTGATTTCACTGTGCGGGCTCCAGCAGCCGAGGCCTTGATAGGTTCGAATGGTATCGGTCAGCACCTCGATATCGATATCGGGAAAATATGATGTTTCCGCCTTGGCGATATCTTCGGCGGGAGTATTGTTCACATAAGTGCGCGATTTTTTATAAGCCCGCATGAATGCTTTCGCCATATCGGTCTCGAGCCATTCGCGTGTGCTGGCGAGCGACGAGAAACCGTTCGGCCCGATGGCCTCGCCGACGGACGCCACCACATGCCCCACCCCGTCGTGTTCGAGTTGCTGGGGCGCCGGTCCTTGCTGATGAATATAGGTGCCGGTACCGTTACGAAAGGCGGCATCCATCGCATCGACATCACCCGCATCAATGGCGTCGATACTACCGTAGTCCAATCCCATCTTATGACACGCATACTTGAACATCGCGAGCGGCTGGCCGCCGTGATCGACCACGACCTTTTGCCCCGCAAGCTTATCCCAGGTGAAATCCAGATCGGGCTCGCGAGCGGTTAAAAAGAACCCATCCATTTCGTTGATCTGCCCGAAATGCACGACCGGCGGTGTTTCGCCTTTCTCCAATGAAATCAGCCCGTTCGAAAGGGCCGATTGAATAACGTCGGCGCTGCCGTCAAGTAAGGCCGGAATCGCAATTCCCGGTGGCGGGGCGACAGACCATTCAGGCTCGAGCCCCTCTTCCTGCAGGAAGCCCGCAGACATGGTTGAAATCAATGGACTGTAAAATGCCGAGAACCGGCTGAATTGGATTTTAATCTGGGCCATAAGCCCCCCTGGCTTATTTCATTGCTTATTGGGGACCACCATAAACGATTATCGTGTCCGTAAAAAGGCACCGAAATAGAGGGGAATTCGCCCCTTAAAACGGCATTTAAAAATTGCCGCTTAAAACGGCGGGGTCCCCTTCACCTGGACCCGGTGCATGAGGCGGTATTCGCCGGGATAATCGTTCAGCGCCGCATGCTGACAGCTGCGGTTGTCCCAAAACGTGACCGAACCCTTGCGCCATTTGAAGCGGCAGGTGAACGCGTCTTGCGTGGAATGCTCATAAAGGTAATGCAGTAAATCCTGACTTTCCGCGACACTCATCCCCTCGATACTTTCAGTATGGGTGAGGTTCACATAAAGCGCCTTCCTGCCGGTTTCAGGGTGGGTGCGCACAATGGGATGAGTTGACCAAGCATCCGAATATGTTGCCGACTCCACTTCTTCACCCTGCTCGGGGATGCGATTGTTTTTCAGGGTATTGTGAATCCGCCCGTTCGCGTGAACAGCCTTCATGCCGGCGAGCTTTTCTTTCATCTCATCGGGTAAGGTATCGTATGCCAAATATTGATTGGCAAACATCGTATCACCGCCCGTTTTCGGGACTTCAATCGCGTATAAAATCGAACCCAATGACGGCACGGGTAAATGGCTGGTATCGGAATGCCATTCCCAACCGAAATTGATGACATCCTCGGGCTTCTTCTCGACCACCAGAATTTCAGGATACAGGCCCGGAAACTGGCGGTGCGGCGGCAAAGGCTGCAGCTCACCGAAATAACGCCCAATTCGCATCAAATCATCATCGCTGAGTTCCTGATCTCGAAAGAAAATCACACAATGATCAAGCAGCGCCTGGCGAATATCGGCGACCGTATCCGCAGCCAACGGATTCGATAGATCGACATCGCCGATTTCGGCGCCGATAGCATCGGTCAATTTCGTAACAGAGATCGTCATGAATTAAACAGGTTTACTGCCTTCAAACGTTATACGGTGCATGCGCCGGCGCTTGCCGTTGTAATCGTTGATTGCCAAATGCTGGGTGCAGCGGTTGTCCCAAAAGGCGATGGAGCCCGGCGCCCAGCGGAAGCGGCATTGAAACTCGGGCTTTTTCATATGCGCGATCAGATAATCCAAGATCGGTTTGCTTTCCTCTTCGATCATGCCCTCAAAATGAACCGTGTGAGAGCCGTTCACAAAAAGCGATTTTTTACCCGTTTCGGGGTGAGTGCGCACGACCGGGTGAAAATGCTCCAAGGCTTCGGACCCTTCGACATAGGTATCTTTGAGCGCGTTCAACTCCGCCATCTTTTGCGCCCGCCCGCCGAGGTCTTTTTGCTCGGAACTGTTAAAGGCCCGCAATCCGTCCAGCATCCGTTTCATGCCGTCCGAGAGGGCGTCGTAAGCCTGATACATATTCGCAAATAGCGTATCGCCTCCCGACTCCGGGGTTTCAAGCGCATACAACATCGTCCCAAGCGACGGTTTGTCCATATAGGCCGTGTCGGAATGCCAATGACAGCCGAAGTTGATGGTGTCGTCTTCGGTTTTGAGAATTTCGATGATTTCCGGATACCCGTCGATGCTCTCGATAAAGGGATAATGATCCGGCTTGCCGAAATGCTTGGCGACACTGATGAACTGTGCCGGCGTCAGGTTCTGGTCGCGAAAGAAAATCACCAGGTGATCGAGAAACGCCTGGTGAATCGCATCATAAGTTTGGTTGCTGAGTTCGGCGGACAAATCCACGCCGGAAATCTCGGCCCCCAACGCCCCCGCGACGGGCTTGATATCAATCGATGCCTGCGTCATTCCTAAAGAATAGGCCAACGCGTAAAATTGCGCCAGCGGCCGTTAAGCGGCCCACCGAATCAGGAAATTTTCGTTTAGGGTTTAGCGCTCAAGAGAGGTGTTTTGTGAGTCTTGATTTCCACAAAACAAAGACTGGAAATTACACTTCTTGATTTCATCAGGGCATCCACACGTTTACCATGTGCCCCAACAGAATGCCCCTGAACGACTTGTTCGAGCTTCTTGTCGTCTAATGCATCTAGGTAAACGTAGTTTAGTCCATAGCCGAATATCCATGGATTTTTTTCGAAAAATCTTTGCCAACCCTTTCCATCGGGGGGAAGCCCCCCAACCCCAAGATTTGTCATTGATCCAACCTATCTATCTACGCTTTGCAGAAAAATGAGAACCCCCCCCCTCTTCCAAAGCAGGGCCCTGTGTTGTTGTTTT
>CALINB010000342.1 GCA_938045325.1 uncultured Rhodospirillales bacterium
TCAATTGTCGAACGCATCAATGACAGCGACCAAAAATCTGATCCCGGTCATATTCATTTACAATTGCAAACGTCGCCCGCTTCGGAAGGGCATGATATTACAATAATAATTGAAGATAATGGCCGTGGCTTACCGGCACAAGAAAGGGACCGTTTAACCGAACCCTACGTCACGACACGCGAAAAAGGGACAGGGCTCGGACTGGCCATTGTTAAGAAAATCATGGAAGATCATAATGGTGACTTGATATTAGAGGACCGGAATGGAAATGGCGCCCGGGCCAAGTTGATTTTTCAAAATACAACAATATTGTCACAGGCCGATTTATCCCATGACGAAGCAGACTCTTTAGATGAATCCACTGAAACCGATCCTTTGACAACCGCGGCACGCTTGCAAGCTCATGGCTCATGATATTTTAATTGTCGACGATGAAGCCGATATTCGGGTTCTAACCTCCGGTATTCTCGAAGATGAAGGCTACGTCACTCGGGAGGCGGGAGATAGCGATGAAGCCATCGCAAGTGTAACCGCGCGTCCGCCGAGCCTTGTCGTGCTGGATATTTGGCTTCAAGGCAGTGAGCTAGACGGTCTAGGCATACTCAGTGAAATCAAAAAACATCACAGCAACATACCTGTTGTTATGATGAGCGGCCATGGCACCGTGGAAACGGCGGTAAATGCCATCAAGTTAGGCGCTTACGACTTTATTGAAAAGCCGTTCAAAGCCGACCGGCTTGTCCTTTTGGTTGAACGGGCTATTGAGGCAGCTCAGCTAAAAAGGGAAAACGAAGAACTTCGGTCTCGTTCCGATCACGATATCGACCTTATTGGAAATTCATCGGCTATTAATCAACTGCGCCAAACAATATCGAAAGTCGCGCCGACGAACAGCCGTGTGCTCATCACCGGACCGGAAGGGTCGGGCAAAGAAGTCATCGCACGAATGTTGCACCGTTATTCTTCGCGCGCGAACGGTCCCTTCGTGGCGCTGAATTGCGCAACAATGCAGCCTGACCGCATGGAAATCGAACTTTTTGGCACTGAAAACAATGGTAATGGTGACGAGGAGGGGCGGCGCATCGGAAAATTTGAAGCCGCACACAACGGTACTCTTCTTCTGGATGAAGTCACCGATATGCCGCTTGAAACACAAAGCAAAATTGTTCGCGTACTGCAGGAACAAACATTTGAACGGGTTGGCGGTAATAAAACCGTTGGTGTCGACGTCCGTGTCGTCGCAACAGCAACAAGAGACCTTAAGCAAGCCATCAGCGAAGGAAAGTTCAGGGAAGACCTGTTTTACCGGTTAAGTGTCGTGCCAATTAACGTGCCGCCGTTGAAGGATAGGAGTGCCGACAGCAGCTTATTGGCCGATTATTTTATGTCAAAACTAACCGCAACGATAGGACAGCAACCCAGATCGTTTTCCGATGATGCGCTGATCGCTTTGCAAACCTATCACTGGCCCGGCAATGTTCGGGAATTGAGAAACGTCATTGAACGGGTGCTGATCATGGCCCCCGGCGATTCAGATGAACCCATTACGGCCGAAATGCTCCCCGGCGAGTTGACAGGCCAAACAACCGTCAATAGCGGGTGGGATAAAAACGGCGAAATCCTCTCTCTTCCTCTCCGCGAAGCCCGCGAGGTTTTCGAACGGGAATACCTTTTAACTCAAGTCACACGATTCGGCGGAAATATTTCCCGCACGGCTGAATTTATTGGCATGGAACGATCGGCATTACATCGAAAATTAAAATCCCTGGGTGTCCAATCCGGCGAAAAACCCAATAACAATCAAAATAAGGCCCAAGCTGTCTCATAAGGAATAAGCTGAATGAAGGTGATTGTCTGCGGCGCCGGCCAAGTTGGGTTTAGCATTGCGCGCCATCTGGCCCTCGAAAATAACGATGTGATCGTCATCGATCAGTCGCCGGAATTGGTACGTCAAATCGGCGACACGCTTGATGTACAAGGCATTGTCGGCCATGCCGCCCGCCCGGATGTGCAGGAACAAGCCGGCGCGTCGGATGCTGATATCATTATCGCCGTAACCTATGCCGATGAAGTCAATATGGTTGCCTGTCAGGTCGCACATTCCTTGTTTGACGTTCCGTCGAAAATTGCCCGTATTCGCCACCAAAGTTACCGCAATCCGATTTGGGCGAATTTATTTGCCCGCGAACACATGCCGATCGATGTTATTATTTCGCCGGAGCATGAAGTCGCGAATGCCATTGCAAGGCGTTTGCAAGTTCCTGGGTCCTTTGAAACCATTCCGCTCGCCGATGATATGGTGAAACTATTGGGTGTTCGGATCACGGAAACCTGCCCGATCGTAAACACGCCATTGCGCCAGTTAACGCAACTGTTTCCTGATATGAATATCGTCGTCATCGGTATCATGCGCGATGAAAAACCGATTGTACCTTCCGGCGAGGATCAAATGTTAGCCGGGGACGAGGTCTATTTTGTCGTCGACAGCAGTCAGATCACACGCGCGATGGCGGCATTCGGCCATGAGGAACGCGAAGCGCGCCGGTTATTAATTTTGGGTGGTGGAAACATCGGTTTGCTGCTCGCCCAAACCATCGAAAATGAACACCCAAGTGTCAATGCTAAGGTCATTGAAAATAATATTGAACGCGCCGAGACCGTCGCCAGTCAATTAAACCGCACCATCGTTTTGCAAGGGGATACGCTCGATCCGAATATTCTCGAAGAAGCCAACGTTGCCGAGACTGAAGCTGTGGTCGCCGTCACCAACGATGATGAAACCAACATTTTATCATCTTTATTGGCCAAGCGCTTTGGCAGCCAGAGGGCCATTACCCTGATCAACAAACGTTCTTACGAGCCTTTGATCACTTCTCTCGGCGTCGATGTGGTCGTCACACCTCGAAACATAACCGTTTCGACAATCCTGCAGCATATCCGGCGCGGACGCATACATTCCGTGCACACATTACGCGAAGGCTTCGGCGAGTTGATTGAAGCCGAAGCCCTCGCGACATCGAGCCTCGTCGGCCCACCATTAAGAGACATCGATTTGCCGGCAGGCGTCTTGCTCGGCGCCATTGTCCGCGATGGAACCGTAATCTGTCCGCGTGGCAGCACTGTCATTGAAGCGAAAGATAGGGTCGTCTTGTTTGCCGCATCTGATGCCGTTCGCAAAGTCGAGCAGTTGTTTTCTGTTCGCCTGGAGTATTTTTAGCATTATGGGACGAATCGCATACATCAACGGTCGTTATTTACCGCAAAACCAAGCGACCGTGCATATCGAGGACCGGGGCTATAATTTTGCCGACGGCGTGTATGAAGTCATCGCGGTTCACAACGGTGCTTTGGTTGATGAAGAACCGCATATTGTTCGGCTTCGGCGATCTCTAAATGAACTCAAGATCGATTGGCCGGTCACCGAAAACGCGTTCCGATTTTTGATGCGCGAAATTATTCGCCGCAACGGATTACGGGAAGGGATGATCTATCTTCAAATCACCCGCGGTGTTGCGCCGCGGGATCATGCATTTCCGAAAGACTCTCAAAGCTCGCTGATGATGACAACCCGGCGTTCGAAACCGTTTAATGCGGATGAAATCGCCAAAGGCGTGCGGGTTATCACCATTCCCGATATCCGCTGGAAAAGAAACGATATCAAGTCGATATCGCTGCTCGGCAATGTTTTAGGGAAGCAACAGGCGAGGGAAGCCGGAGCCTATGAAGCCTGGATGTTTGATGAAAACGGGGACGTGACGGAAGGAACGTCTTCGAATGCCTGGATTGTCTCGAAAGAAGGTGAACTGGTAACCCGACAGCTCAGCAATGCGATTTTAAGCGGCATCACACGATTAACGGTGCTTAAGCTTGCGGAAGAAAAGGGCATTAAGTTTGTCGAACGGGCGTTCTCCATCGAAGAAACCCAAAGCGCCAAAGAGGCCTTTCTCACCAGCACAACTTCATTCGTAAAACCGATTGTTCAAATTGACGATAAACAGGTAGCTGATGGCAAGGCTGGTCCCTTATGTCGGGCGCTACTCGATCGCTATGGCAGCTACATGGATGAAGATATATCGTCTCCATGAGCGACTCTCAGCAAGCTACCGATAAGCCAAAAGCGGTTTTGTTCGATTGGGACAATACTCTCGTGAGTTCCTGGCCGGTTATTCATGATGCCCTCAATGTCACATTGACCACATACGGCCTTAAGCCGTGGACCTTGGAAGAAACCACGGTGCGGGTCCGCAAATCCATGCGTGATAGTTTCCCAGCCCTTTTCGGCGATGATTGGGAAGCCGCCGGCGAGGTCTTTTACGAACGCTATGCCGCCATTCACATCGAAAAAATTGAACCTATTCCCCAAGCTGCCGAAACCCTCCAGGCCTTGCACCAAGACGGCATTTTTCTCAGTGTCGTCAGTAATAAAAAGGGGGAATACTTACGCCAGGAAGTCTCTCACCTGGGATGGGACCGGTATTTCAATCACCTGATCGGCGCGCTCGATGCACCGGAAGACAAACCCTCCAAAGCACCCGTCACAATGGCCCTCGAGGGCAGTGGAGTGCCGCCCGGACGAACGGTCTGGTTCGTTGGCGATGCCGATATCGACATGGAATGTGCCGTGAATGCAGGCTGTGTACCCGTTTTAACACGTAGTGAAGCGCCGAAAACCGGCGAATTTAACGATTATCCGCCGGAATGGCACTTTGAAGACTGTCAATCACTTTGCAAGCACCTCCAGAATCTGTAAGCTACTCCTTGCAAACCAGTGGGGGGCCGGCGAACAGGAAAACTATGTTCGTTCTAAAAAAATACAGGACCCTATGAAAACACTGGTCCTGACATAAAAAAAGAAAAGAGAGGTGCTCAATGTCCTCTGAAAAATCACAAAACGTCCAAGATGTCTTCCTGAATAGTGTCCGGAAAAGCAAAACACCTGTGACGGTGTTCCTTGTTAACGGCGTCAAGTTGCAAGGAATCATCACGTGGTTTGATAATTTTTCCGTTCTGCTTCGGCGAGATGGCCATACCCAGTTGGTATATAAACATGCCATCTCAACGGTCATGCCATCGGCTCCGGTACAATTGTTTGAACCGGATAAAGACGATGACGCTGCCGGGGCACCGGCGGAAGATTAATTTGCAGCGTATCCTTTGACTGGGTTTGATACGGGTCCGACGTTTACAAAAAACGGCGGTGAACGCTGCTACGTCATTCACCCGCATCCAAAAACGTCGGCCCTATCGGCACGTCAACCAGGTGTGCGCCTGGAAGAAGCCATGGGTCTCGCGCGCGCTATCAATCTCGACATTGTGCACGCGGAAACAACACCCAATCCGAAACCAAAACCGGCGACTTTTTTGGGGCAGGGCACCGTTGAGCGCATTAACGATCACATCGAGTCATTCGGCACGAAAGTTCATGTCGTCATTGTCGACGCCGCTTTAACGCCCGTACAACAGCGCAACCTGGAGCGGGCCTGGAAGGTTAAAGTGATCGATCGGACCGGCTTAATCCTTGAAATCTTTGGCGAAAGGGCGCGGACGGCGGAAGGCCGCCTGCAAGTGGAACTCGCGCAGTTAACCTATCAGCGCTCGCGCCTGGTCCGCTCCTGGACCCACTTGGAGCGGCAACGGGGCGGTGCCGGCTTTATGGGCGGGCCTGGTGAAACACAAATCGAAACCGACCGCCGCTTGATCGATCAACGCATCACGCGGCTCAAACGCGAACTCGAAGACGTGAAACGTACACGCTCTTTACATCGTGAAGCCCGCGCCCGTGTGCCGTATTCAATTATCGCCTTGGTTGGTTACACAAACGCGGGTAAATCGACATTGTTCAACCGCTTGACCGATGCCGACGTGACGGCGAAGGATCAATTATTTGCGACCCTAGATCCGACCATGCGCAAACTGGATTTACCCTCCGGGCGCACGGTGATCCTGTCCGATACGGTCGGCTTTATTTCCGATTTGCCGCATGAATTGGTTAATGCTTTTCACGCCACCCTCGAAGAGGTGCGCGCAGCTGATATCGTCGTGCATGTGCGCGATGCCGCCGATCCGGATACGGAATCACAAAAGAAAGACGTCTTTAACGTGCTTAAGGAAATCGGTATTCGCGACTCGGTCAAGCATGCCATGATCGAGGTCATGAACAAGATCGATCTGCTCACCGAAGAAGAACGCGAAATATTACGCAATAAATCCCAACGGTCGAATGAAACGGTTGTTTTGCTGTCGGCTATGACGGGCGAGGGGTGCGAGTATTTCTTGAATTCAATCGACAAACAGCTGTCACAATCCATGCAGTTGTTGGAACTTTCCTTGAAACCCGAAGACGGCGCTGCACTCTCATGGTTGTATGAACACGGTGAAGTGGTCGAACGCACCGACTCGGAACAGTCTATCGAGGTGAAAGTTCGCCTCGATCACCGAAACGCCGCCCGATTTGCCCGCCGCTACGG
>CALINB010000343.1 GCA_938045325.1 uncultured Rhodospirillales bacterium
TGTGCAGCAAAATCGCCGGGCCTTTCGCCAACAGCCCGAAACCGATGGCGATGGCGAGGATGAAGAAGCCCTTGCGCGATGATTGACCCGCACAAGGGGCACGCCAAGCCATCAGGATGCCGACAAGGCCGAGCAACGAAAAAAACGTCACGATCATGTCGAACATGGTCATGGTGGTGAACAGGGTCCAAAAAATGCAGCCAAGCAATATAATCGGCGCGATGTCGGCAATTTGATTTCGCTCGGGCCATAACTGCGTTGCGAGCTTTGCCGTTAGAAATAATGAACCCAAGCCGAAAAACGGTGCGATTAATCGCGGCCACCATTCATTGATTCCGAACACGGTCCACCCCAGGTGGAAGGCCCAAAATAACAACGGCGGTTTGTGGCTATAGGTTTCGCCGTTGAGATAGGGTACGAGAAAATCATTTCTGTGCCACATCTCCCAAGCGACTGCGAGATAACGGGTTTCATCGACCGGTAAGAGCGGCCGCGTCGATAAAGAGACCGCCATCAAAACGATCCAAAGGCCGGTCCAGATCTCCGGTGAGCTATTGAGGCGCATCGTCGGCTTCTCCTTGAAGTTCCCGTTCGATTTCATCATCAAGGGCACGATTGCGGCGGTATTTATGGAACAATTGCGCGCCTAAAATACCGGAAATTATAAAGAGGATAACGCTCGCGGTAATTTGCCAGGTGCCGTCAATACGAACGCCCTTACCGACCAGCGCGAAAATTAATGACTGCGGGATATATCCGATGGCCGAGCCGAGCAGGTACCAAAAGAATGGAACACTGGTGACCCCGGCAGCGAGATTGGTGGCCAAGTTACTGCCGACGGGCAGAAGACGAATAATCAGCGTCATCTTGAACGGGTTGTCCCGTAAAAAGTCGTCGATTTTTTTAACACGGTCTGGAAATTTATTTCGAACAATGCGCCGGCCCATAAACCGTGCATATAAAACCGCGCCGGCACAGCCGATTACGGTTGCCAATGTGGCGTATATGGTACCGAGGGCGACACCGAAGGCATAGCCGCCGAGTGCGGCGATCAATTGCCGCGGTAAGCCGGCCCCGGTAAACGCAGCCCCGACCGCTAAAAAAATTATGATGCCGGAAAGGCCTTGGCCCCGGACGGTTTGGTCAATCCAATTTTTATCGACACCATCGATAATGCCGGTGTTGCGCGCCAAGATGCCGATCGCAACCAGCGTAACAATCAAGACAAGACCTCGGAGCAAGACCCGCCAGGACATTATTCGGGTTTGACCTCCGTAATGTCGGTATTACGCGCGCGGCGTTGAAGCCACATCACGCCGAACAAATCGACGATGCCGACCCAAAGCCGGTTCATCACGCCGTATTTGGACTGGCCACGTTCACGCGGGCGATGATTGACGGGCACAGAAATAATCGTGCCGCCGCGGCGTTTCATCAACGCCGGCAAAAAGCGGTGCATATGATCGAAATGGGGCATTTCTAAGAAGGCGTTACGGGAAAATACCTTCAGGCCGCAGCCCGTATCTTGCGTATCGTCGCGCAACAGACCGGCGCGGACATTATTGGCAATACGTGATGAGATTTTCTTAAGCCAACTGTCTTGGCGCTTGGCCCGAAGGCCGGCAATCATTACGGCGTCAGGGTGGGGTTGTTGCAAAAAAGCTTCATAGAGTTTTGGGATATCGGCCGGATCGTTTTGTCCGTCACCGTCGAGTGTCGCGATCGTTGCAGCGCGAGCTTGGCGAACGCCCGTCATCACCGCGGCGCTTTGCCCGCTACACGTATGATGATGAATAATCCGAAGCTCGCTTATTTCTTTCGCGAGATCTTTCAGGGTTTGCAACGAAGCATCCGTGCTGCCGTCATCGACATAAACGATTTCAAACGAATATTTGTTATTAAGGGCGCCACGAATCTCAGCCACCAACGGCGCGATGTTGTCGGCTTCATTGTGTACCGGGACGACAACAGCAAGCGCCGGTGCGTCGGTTTGAGAGGCGGTCATTGCGTTACCTTATCTGCGCCAGGGTTGGTGTTTTGGGTGGCTTTCATTGCTTTGTTGCTTGATGCTTGCAATCGGGCACGTGCCATCGGAAAAGAATTAAACAATCACACTATATATAGCGTCTCTAAGCCTGCTTATTACACTGCTGAGCCGGGCGGGAAAAGGGAATTCCCGTGGGCCTCGAACCCGCCGTATCGCCTGTAAATGTTTGATTTGCCGCCTATGATTGGGATTTTTCGCTTGGCCTGGACCCTGGGATGGCTATTCTTTTTTTGCTGACAGGGTGATAGTGAGAAAACAGCAAGCCGTAGACGCGACAGAAACAAGGGGGGTAAAGCCTTGGAATTCTCCGGAACCCGCGAACAAGCTCAGGCATTTGCCCGTGAAGCATTGGATTTAATGGAAGAAAAGGGTATTCCCGCGACGCCGGGAAACTTCGCCGTTTGGTTCCATTATTTTTCCGAAAAATATCCGGACCTGCGCCATACCCTGGAAACGATGCTTAGTGAAGATCATGCCTTCACCGAAGATGAAAACGATGAGCTCTTCCAAAAATTTTTCGGCATCGGTCGTGAGGCCGCCGCCCTGCAGGAGGCCTCCCAACGCATTGAAGCCGAGCTGAGCAAAATTCTCAATTTCATGGAAACCGCCGGCGAAGGGGCGGCCGCTTATGGCAAGGTCTTGGAATCCGCGTCCGGCAAGATTGAAGCGGCCGAACAGCCAAGCGGATTGAAATCCATCATTTCAAATTTGATGACGGCAACTCGCGCTATGCAGCAAAACAACGAAGCGATCGGGAACCGGCTTCATACTTCATCTCAGGAAATGAGCCGGCTTCGCGATGACTTAGAAGCCATGCGCAAGGAAGCATTGACCGATAGCTTAACGGGTATTGCCAATCGTAAATTATTCGATATGGAATTGCGCCGGGCCTCCAATGAAGCCGTTGAATCAAATGAGACTTTATCGTTGCTGATGATCGATATTGATCACTTTAAGGCGTTTAATGATAACTACGGCCATCAGGTCGGCGATCAGGTGCTCAAGCTTTTGGCGGCGACACTGTCGTCGATTATCAAAGGACAAGATACGGCGGCGCGGTACGGCGGCGAGGAATTTGCCGTGATTCTACCGAATACGACATTAGAAAACGCGTGTAAGCTTGCGGAAATCATCCGTAAAACCATCAACGGCAAAAAAGTTGTCAATCGGACGACGAATGAAAATTTAGGGCAAATTTCGGTATCGATCGGCGTCGGCGAGTTTCTTAATAATGAAGCCGTCGGTCAGTTGATTGCGCGTGCGGATGCAGCTCTCTATGCTGCGAAAAGCAGTGGCCGAAATCGAGTCGTATCCAGCGACGATCACGCAAGCGCTGCCGGGCCGACGGTCAAATTCAGCGATTAAATATTCTAACGGAATATTGTGACCGCCCTTCATTTGAAAAATTGATTTATGGCAACGACATCAAAAAATATTCTCGATAGTCTCCCGGATCCGGTGATCGTGGTGGATAACAAACGCATGGTCATTCAGGCGAACCTAGCCGCGCTTGAACTCATGCCGGGTGATACGATCGGCCGCGATCTTGCTCATTCACTTCGCCATCCCTTGGCGTTGGAGCTTGTCGACACCGTTATCAAGGGCGGAACCGTGGAGCTCGAAGATCCGGAATCCTTGGTCGAAATCAAATATACAACGCCATTACGCCGAAGCTTTTCATTACATATCGTTCAAGCGTTGTCAGACCGTGATAACGAAGAAACGCAAATCGTAATATTTTTACGCGAAACGACGGCCGATAAACGTGCCGAGCAAATGCGCGTCGATTTTGTCACGAATGTCAGCCATGAGCTTCGCTCGCCGTTATCCGCCCTCGTGGGTTTTATCGAGACGTTGCAAGATGCCGCGAAAGATGACCGGGAAGCGCAACAACGGTTTTTAGAGATTATGTCCCGTGAAGCCGGCCGGATGTCACGATTGGTTGAGGATTTGTTATCGTTATCCAGCGTCGAAATGAACGAACACGTTCGTCCCCGGGACAGCGTGGAAATAACAAAAATCGTCAATAGCGTCATTGAATCATTATCGGTTCGGGCAGCGGAAAAAAACCTTGAGCTTAAATTGGAAATTGAAGAATTACTGCCGCCGGTCGTTGGTGACAGTGATCAATTAACACAAGTCGTGCAAAATTTAATCGACAATGCAATCAAGTACGGCGGACATGATTCAACAATTGAAATCAAGGTTGATACGACCGAACGTGTTCCTCAAACCGTTGGCCCCGGCCTTAAAATCTCTGTCCGGGATTTCGGTGATGGTATTCCCGAGGAGCAAATCACACGCTTAACAGAACGGTTTTACCGTATCGATAAGGCGCGTTCACGCAACCTGGGCGGTACGGGTTTAGGACTGGCAATCGTCAAACACATTATGAACCGGCACCGTGGCAATCTTGAAATTCAAAGCACCGAAGGTGAGGGTAGCACGTTTTCTATCTTTTTGCCGGTGAAAACAGGCCAAAACCCTTCCGGCGGTGCTTAGGCGGCGACCCTCTCTCTCGTCAGCGGCATCATCGAAAGCCAGAAACCATCCTCAAACGATTAAGTCAGGCCGATAAAATGTGACAGCCGTCATTAAACTGTAACATTTTTGTCATAAAGGGTTCTCCGACCCTTCGTAGGTTCCGCTCGCAGGTTTTATCCAAGACCGCCGGCTGGAATGCCCATGATTTTGAAGCTTTTTTGGGTTTGCCGAGAGATTAAACGTTTGTTGGAGATGTTAATGATGAAAAAAACTTTTGTGACCGCGGTGGCGTTGGCGACGGTTGCCTTCATGGGCGCAGCCGAAGCTCGTGACCAAATCCGCATTGTTGGCTCGTCAACGGTTTATCCGTTTGCGACGGTTGTTGCCGAACAGTTCGGTAAATCGACAAAATTCAAAACCCCGGTTGTCGAGAGCACGGGCTCAGGCGGTGGTTTAAAACTGTTTTGTGCTGGTGTCGGCGTCGAACATCCGGACATCACCAACGCTTCGCGGAAAATCAAAAAATCCGAAATTAAGCGTTGCGCTAAACATGGCGTGAACAGCATCACGGAAGTCAAAGTCGGCTATGACGGTATCGTCATGGCAAACTCGAAAGCTTCCAAGCAATTGAATCTAACAAAAAAGCAAATCTTCCTGGCGTTGGCCAAAAAAGTGCCGGCCGGTGAAGGAAAGCTGGTCGACAACCCTTACAAAAAATGGAGCGATATCGATAAATCGTTGCCGAATATCAAGATCGAAGTTCTTGGTCCGCCGCCGACCTCCGGTACGCGGGATGCTTTTGTTGAGCTTGCCATGGAAGGCGGCTGCAAAAAGTTCAAATGGATCAAGGCCATGAGGAAAAAGAATAAGAAGAAATATAAAGCGTTGTGCCACGGCATTCGCGAAGACGGTGCTTTTATCGAAGCCGGTGAAAATGACGTTTTGATCGTGAAAAAACTCGAAGCCAACCCAAATGCTTTCGGTGTCTTCGGTTACAGTTTTCTTGATCAAAATGCAGACAAAGTTCAAGGCAGCAAGATCAAAGGTGTCGCGCCGACGTTTGAAAACATTTCTTCCGGTAAGTATGGGGTATCCCGTCCGTTGTACTTCTATGTGAAGAATGCGCACGTCGGCAAAATCCCCGGTATCAAAGGGTATCTTAAAGAGTTCACAAGCGAAAAAGCTTGGGGGCCGGACGGATACTTGACCGACAAAGGTCTCATCCCGATGCCTGATTCGGAACGGAAAAAATTCCGGGCCGATGCAAAAGCAAACAAGATGAACCTGATGTAATCTCCCGAATATGGTTGCCTGGTTGCCGCGCTGCGGTGCCGGGCAACTTATTTTCATGACATATGAGAAGAACAAAAAATATAAAAGTTAAGTAAGTTTCAAATTCAAACAGAAAATAAGCGTCAATAAAATCAATTCATTAAATTTATAAGAAGTTAGTACTCCGGCCCATGCCGCTATCAATCATCCTTGGAACGTTAGTCATCTTAACCCTGATCGGGTTTTATATGGGCCGGTCACGGGCCGTGGCCAGTTCGTCGGGCGATATTCGAATCCTTCACTCTTTGCCCGGTTATTACGGTTACTTCGTTGCCATTTGGTGTGGTGTTCCGGCTTTGCTCGTTGCAGCCGGTTGGCTGGCGTTCGAGCCGCAGATTGTACAAGGCCTGCTGATTTCAAGCCTGCCGGAAGATGTCCAGAAGTTAAGCGATAACCGGCTCAAACTCGTATTAAACGATATTATGAACATTGCCGCCGGCGGGATTGCGAGCAAAAAACCGGATCCCGAAATATTGAAAGCGGCTGAATATTATAACAGTCTTAAAAGTACCGGTTCGGTTGCTTTAGCCGGTGTGATGTTCGCTTTGGCTGTGGCAGGGATTACCTATGCGCGTTCGAAAATCAACCCGGATTTGCGGGCGCGCAACAACGTCGAAAAATTTATCATGGTTATTTTGATTGCGAGTTCAACGATCGCAATTTTGACAACCGTCGGTATTGTTTTTTCTCTGCTATTTGAATCCCTCCGTTTCTTCCAAAAAGTCGCGCCAGTCGATTTTCTATTCGGCCTTGAGTGGAGCCCGCAAACGGCGTTGCGCTCCGATCAAGTCGGCAGCACCGGATTGTTCGGTGCCGTGCCGTTGTTTGTCGGGACATTATTGATTTCTTTTATTGCCATGTGTGTCGCAGCACCTGTCGGCTTGTTATCGGCTATTTATATGGCCGAATATGCTCCTTATAAAGTGCGGGCCGCGTTAAAACCGATGCTGGAAATTCTTGCCGGAATCCCGACCGTTGTTTACGGCTTTTTTGCCGCCCTGACAGTGGCGCCGTTTTTCCGCGATCTTGGCGCGAGTGGGGGCATCATGATCTCGTCGGAAAGCGCGCTTGCCGCCGGCGTTGTCATGGGGATCATGATTATTCCGTTTGTTTCCTCGATTGCCGATGATGTCATCACGGCTGTGCCGCAGGCCATGCGTGAAGGGTCCTTAGGCTTGGGCGCGACAAAATCTGAAACGATTAAAAGAGTAATACTGCCGGCGGCGTTGCCTGGTATTGTCGGTGGCTTGCTGCTTGCTGTCTCCCGTGCCATCGGCGAAACCATGATTGTCGTGATGGCTGCCGGTCTTGCGGCCAAGCTATCTGTTAATCCGCTTGAAGCGGTAACCACGGTGACGGTGCAAATTGTCACGCTGCTGGTCGGCGATCAGGAATTCGATAGCGCCAAAACCCTGGCGGCCTTTGCCCTGGGTTTACTTCTTTTCTGTGTCACGTTGGTTCTCAATATCATCGCATTGACAGTTGTCAATAAGTACCGGGAGCAATATGAGTAGATGAGTGAAACCATTGCTTCAGATACGTTCGCGTTGACCGATATATCGACCCAGAAAGAGGCCACAGCGGAAGCTGTACGCCAAAGTTTGAAGAAGCGCTATTCGGCTGAACGCCGATTTAGGTTCTATGGCGTTATGGCGCTTGTATTTGCGTTTTTGATGCTGGTCGTTTTGTTTACGACTATTTTTAGCAACGGCTATTCCGCGTTTGTCCAAACCATGATTCGGATCGATGTAAAACTTGATGCCGAAACAATCGATCCGAAAGGAACGCGTGATCCCGCTGTTTTGCTCCGTGCAGGTTATGGTCTGTTGATCAAACAATCTTTGCGTGAAACTTTTCCTGAGGTTCGTTCACGCCGGGATAAGAAAAAACTTTATGGCTTGGTTAGCCAGCTGGGTGCAAACGATGCTTTAAGCGATCTTGTTTTGCAAAACCCGGACGTCATTGGAAAAACGGTTAGTATTTGGGTGCCGGCATCTGATGACGTCGATATGCTGGTAAAGGGGCACATTTCCCGTGACGTTCCGGAAAAAGAACGCCGGGTTTCAAACAAGGAAATCGCCTGGATCGATACAATCAAGGCGCAGGACAGGCTGAAAACACAATTCAATACAAACTTTTTTACGGCGGGTGATTCGCGAGAACCGGAGATGGCGGGTGTCTGGGGCGCTGCGATGGGGTCTTTGCTGACCCTTGCTGTTACCCTATTGCTGTCGTTTCCACTGGGTGTCTCCGCCGCCGTCTACCTTGAAGAGTTTGCGCCGAAAAACCGTTGGACACAGATCATTGAAGTGAACATCAATAATCTAGCAGCCGTTCCGTCTATTGTATTTGGCTTGCTGGGTCTGGCGGTGCTTCTTAATTTTATGGGCATGCCGCGTTCGGCACCGGTTGTCGGCGGTATCGTTTTAGCCTTGATGACATTGCCGACGGTCATTATTGCCGGCCGTGCGGCCTTAACAAGTGTGCCGCCCTCCATCCGCGAGGCAGCTTTGGGTGTGGGTGCATCACGGGTTCAAACGATATTTCATCATGTTTTACCGCTCGCGATGCCGGGGATTCTAACCGGATCAATCATTGGTATGGCGCGCGCGCTCGGTGAAACGGCGCCGCTCTTGATGATCGGTATGGTTGCGTTTATTGCAGACATTCCACAAGGGTTCACGGATCCGGCGACTGTGTTGCCGGTTCAGGTTTATCTTTGGGCCGATAGCCCGGAACGGGCTTTTGTCGAAAAGACGTCGGCAGCCATTATTGTCCTATTGGTGTTTCTTGTAACCATGAATGCCCTTGCCGTGTGGCTACGGCAAAAATTTGAAAATCGGTGGTGATATGACAATGACGGCAACGGCCACAGTGGCCGAAACAAAATACCCTAAATCGGATGCAGAAGACGTGCGGACGAAATTCTCAGCGCGCGATGTTAGTGTTTTTTACGGTGAAAAGCAGGCCTTGTTCAATGTTGCGCTTGATGTCCCCCGCCACCAAGTAACGGCTTTGATTGGGCCTTCAGGATGTGGAAAGTCAACCTTTTTACGGTGCCTCAATCGGATGAACGATACGATTCCGATTTGCCGTGTAACAGGTGATATCCGTCTTGATGATAATAATATTTACGCCCCCGACATTGATGTCGTTTATCTCCGCGCGCGCGTCGGCATGGTGTTTCAAAAACCAAACCCGTTTCCTAAATCGATCTTTGAAAATATTGCATACGGACCGCGTATTCATGGCATTGCGACGGATAAGAATGATCTCGACAAGATTGTGCAAACCAGCCTCGAGAAAGCGGGTCTCTGGAACGAAGTCAAAGACCGGCTCGGCGAACCGGGGACGGGCCTTTCGGGCGGTCAGCAGCAGCGGTTGTGCATTGCCCGGGCTATTGCCGTTCAGCCCGAGGTCATTCTGATGGATGAGCCGTGTTCAGCGCTCGATCCGATTGCAACGGCGAAAATCGAAGAATTGATTGATGAGCTTCGTAGCAATTATACGATCGTAATCGTCACGCACAATATGCAGCAAGCAGCACGTGTGTCTCAACAAACGGCATTTTTCCATCTTGGGTACCTGGTTGAGCATAGCACCACGGAACAAATTTTCACGAATCCGGACGATCAACGAACTCAGGATTATATCACGGGCCGATTTGGATAAGGCGATTGAGCAAAGGTAACCATCATGGCGAAAGCGCAGCAACATACCGTTAAGTCTTTCGATGAGGAGCTCAACCAGCTCGAAAATGTTTTGGTTGAAATGGGCGGGCTTGCCGAAGTTCAGCTCGATAACGCACTCGATGCCTTGGTTCGGCGTGATGAAGAGCGCGCGGAGAGAATTATCGCCGCCGATAAAAAAATTGATGAACTCGAGCGCGATGTTGACAATCGGGTGATGCGTGTTTTGGCGTTGCGCCAACCGATGGCCGATGACCTGCGGGCCGTTGTCACGGCCCTGAAGACGGCGAGCATCATCGAACGGATCGGCGATTACGCCCGAAACGTCGCCAAGCGTACGGCGGTGATTTCACAGAACCCGCCGCCCGGCACAATCCAATCCATCGCGCGGATGGGAAATATGGTGCAGGGCATGATCAAGGACGTGCTGGACGCATATGTTTCGCGTGATGTTCAAAAAGCGAACGATGTTCTGGTTCTCGATGAACGGGTCGACCTTTTGTATAACAGCTTGTTTCGTGAATTTCTGACCTACATGATGGAAGACCCGCGCAATATTGCCGCGTGCACGCACCTGCTGTTTGCCGCAAAAATTTTGGAACGGATTGGCGACCATGCGACCAATATTGCCGAAAATGTTCATTTTCTCGTTAGCGGTGAAATTCCCGAGGATCGGCCCAAGGGGCAGCAGTCCATTTATGAGGTCGAAGACTCATAAGATTTTGCTTGTTTGAAGGAGGGTGGCAACGTGAAACCGGTTATCTTAATTGTTGAAGATGATCCCGCACTCGTAGAATTGGTTAAATATAATCTTGAGAAGGAAGGATACGCAACGGCTGTTGCGACCGACGGCGAATCGGCGTTAACGCTGGTTGAAGAAGAAGATCCTGTTATGATTGTGCTCGATTGGATGCTGCCGAAACTGTCCGGCATTGAAGTTTGCCGCCGGCTGCGTCAGCGTCCCAGCACGACAACATTACCCATCATTATGCTGACGGCTCGTGGTGAAGAAGACGATCGCATTAAAGGCCTCGAAAGCGGGGCCGACGATTACATCGTGAAGCCGTTCTCGCCGTCTGAATTAACGGCGCGTGTGCGGGCCGTGTTGCGCCGCTCCCGTCCTGAGTTGACCGAAGAAGTGCTGCGCTTTGAAGGAATCGAAATGGATCTCGTCACGCATCGCGTTAAGCGTAATAATCGGAATTTGCATTTGGCGCCTACGGAATACCGCCTGTTAAGAGTCTTGCTCGAGCGTCCCGGCCGGGTGTTTTCACGCGAACAGCTGTTGGACCAAGCCTGGGGCCGCGATATCTACGTCGAGCAGCGAACCGTCGATGTACATGTCCGCCGGCTGAGAAAGGCCATCAACGGGACTGGTGAGCCGGATCTCATTCGCACCGTGCGCGGCGCAGGGTATGCCCTCGATAACGCGAACATGTAATATGCAGCGGTAAGTGCCAAACTCGGTACCGCGGCGTTTAAATTTCATTTGATGAATGGACCTTTTGACGGCATCCCGTCAAAACAGGTAGGGTGTTTAAAACCTTATCGTCGGGATACGGCATGACCGCGAAGCATTTCCACATCAGCAAAGCCCTCATGCGAGTGCGCCGGGTGGTGCGTAATGACCAGTTGATATTGTCCATTTTGGCGATGGTCGTCGGTTCCGCCGTCGGCGGGGCGGTCATTTTATTTCGTGAGGGCATTGATTTATTTCAAAAATTATTTTTTCAGTCCAGCCCCGAAGCGCTCAATCTCGCGGCGGCCGCATTGCCGTGGTGGCAAGTCATGCTGGTGCCCACGGCCGGTGGTTTGTTGGTCGGCTTATTTGTTTATCATTTTATGCCTGATCGGCGCCCCCATGGACTGGCGGATGCAATTGAAGCGAGCGCTTTGCGCGGCGGCAGAATGTCCGGCACGGCCGGCCTTAAGGCGGCATTCGTCAGTGCGCTTTCGATCGGTGCCGGGGCTTCGGTCGGCCGTGAAGGCCCGGCCGTCCATTTAGGTGCATCTCTCGGCGGCTGGCTGTCAAAGCGTCTGCATCTGACCCGATCCTTATCGCGCACGTTATTAGGCTGTGGCGCCGCCGCCGCCGTCGCGGCATCGTTTAATGCACCGTTGGCCGGTGCGTTGTTCGCCAACGAAGTCGTGATCGGCCATTACGCCTTACGCACCTTTGCGCCCGTCGTGATTGCGAGCGTCACCGGCACGGCGATCTCACGTATTTATTTCGGCGCGTACCCGGCGTTTGTCATTGAGAAAAACGTGATTGCATCATTGTGGGAATTTCCCGCCTTCGTCGGCCTCGGGATCATCGGCGGCATTGTTGCCATCATCCTCATTCGCGGGATCGGTGTTGCCGGCAACTTGTCTGAAAAAGTTCCCGGACCGGTTTGGCTGCGTCCCGCTGTCGCGGGGCTCATGGTTGGCGCCATTGCCATCGTGTTTCCGCAAGTCATGGGCGTCGGTTACGGCGCTACGTCACAAGCACTCGGCGGTCATCTGCTTTTGTGGGTTTTGATCGGGGTCGCGGTTGCAAAAATTCTGGCAACGTCTCTGAGCTTAGGTTTTGGTTTCGGCGGCGGCATTTTCAGCCCGTCCTTGATGATCGGTGCTATGGTTGGCGGCGCTTACGGCATGATTGCCACGCAAATCTTTCCGGAATATTCCTCCGGTTCAGGGGTGTACACGATCATTGGGATGGGTGCAGTCGCATCGGCCGTGCTGGGCGCCCCGATTTCGACCACGTTGATTGTATTTGAGATGACCGGCGATTGGGAGCTTACGACCGCTGTCGTGATCTCCGTGGTGGTTGCATCCGTTGTGACGCAGCAAATCTTCGGTAAAACATTCTTCATTTGGCAGCTCGAAAAACGGGGTCTCGATATTCAGGGCGGTTTGGAGGCCGTCCATCTTCGCTCGGTCCGGGTCATCCAAGTGATGTCGCAGGATAGCGAAGTGGTATCGGTTAAGACAAAGCTGCAGGGCGTTCGCGAACATTTACAGCGATCTCGGCTCGGCCAACTCTTTGTTTTGCAAGATGATGAATTGGTCGGCACCGTAACGCTTGCCGATCTTCGAGAAATGGCGTTCGACCATGAATTCGATCACCTTGTCAATGCGAGCGATGTTGCCCGTGCCCATCCGCCAGTGTTGTCCGCCGATGATGACCTCGCAACGGCATTAAAAATGATGCATGACACGGGTGAGGAACACATAGCCGTCGTGAAGGATACGAAGTCGATGAAATTTCTCGGCTGTGTGCATGAGCGCGATGTGATGGAGTCGTATAACAATGCGCTCATCGAAAGCCGCCGGGAAGAGCGTGGCGTCTAAATTATTTCCTGAACTTAATTTTGTATGACTCGTATCGGCTTTGGGATTTTACATCGACCCGGCGGACACGAAGGTCGCCTTTTGCTTCCGTGACAATATCCAGCGGGATGTTGACGCCGGCGTCACCGCGGGCCCAAACTTGCCGGAACAGTGCCTCCATGGATTTGACCGGTTTGCCGCCGACACCGACGATGACATCGCCGGGTTTGATACCCGCGCTTTCGGCGGGGCCGTTTTTGGCGATGCGGACGACACGGACTTTGCCCTCGACTTCATTAATGTGCACGCCGATCCAGGGGCGCTCAGGCCCGGACGGACGGCCCCGGTTCATGAGGTCGAGCATCACGTTTTTAAAGGCATTGACCGGGACAAACATGTTGCCGGGCAGCTGGACGTGTGGGGCGATGGCATCGTTGACAAACATCGACCCAATGCCCTGAACCTCACCGCCTTCACCGAACAAAACGGCGCCGACATAATTATCATGCGGCGGGGAAATATAGATAGCGTCATCGACCACGTATTCCCAATAGCCGGCGTAAGACCGGCGTGAGACGACCTGTGACGCGCTGACCGGTGGCATGCCGGCGTGGCTGACGATCATCACACGGCTGCCGGGTTTCAGTTTTTTTGAATTGCCGATGTTGACGGGCTTTAGCTTTAGAGATTGTGTCGCTTTGATCAAACTCAAACCGGAATCACTATCATAGCCGATTAGTTTAGCCGGAATTTTTTTGCCGCCTGGTCGGACAATTTCGATTTTATTTGCTTCAAGGACCAGATAACCGACAGTCAGGATTAAACCGGATGAATCAATGAGAACGCCGCTGCCTTCGCGTTCGGTGCCCAGCGTTTTTGCTGATAATGCGTCCTTTGGAATTTTGGTATGAATGCCGACAACGGCGCGTAAGATTGTCGAAATGGAAGCTTGTCGATTTGCTTCTGTTTTTTCCTGTGCAAAACCGTTTGCCGGCGCCATGACGACGACGGCAGCCGGGATCAGCAGAAACAACATGGCCGTGATATAAGAGGCCTGCGTTATCGTTGATACATTCTTCATCGGGATCGTTGTCTCATCGTGGGAAAAATTCACGGTAATCATACCATTCTGTCTAGGCCTTTAAAATAATTCCGTCAGAAATTTGGTCATGATTTTGCCTTATTTTTACTTTAGTCATATTAGCAAGCGGGGGCTTGAAGGCGGCAGAAGATTATGTTTTTCCAAAAACACTTATTGGCGGCTGTCATGGCGCTCGTGTGTTTCAACGGGCCCGCAGGCGCCATTACATTTGACGAGGCCCGGCACTTGCTGGCGCGAACGGGGTTTGGCGTTGCCGAGCCAGAAAAAATCAAAACTTTGCAGCCGTTGAGTTACGAGGCTGCCGTCGAGGCTTTGTTAAATCAGGTTCGAACGCGTCCCAATAATGTGCCGCCGCCGGGTATTCTGTCTTTGCGCCCGCCCGGCAAACAACAGCGCCGAAGTTGGTCACGGGAAGAAAAGAAAGCGTTTCGAAAAAAACGCCGCAAGCACGGTCAGGCATTAAAAGCCTGGTGGCTGAGGGAAATGATGATCACGGGCTCGCCCTTGACCGAACGATTGGTTTTATTCTGGCACAACCATTTCACATCGTCTTTGCGTAAAGTGAAATGGCCGCAATTGATGTATCGGCAGAATGAACTATTCAGACAACATGCGGCGGGAAATTTTGCAACGTTATTACGGGCTGTCGTGATCGATTCGGCGATGTTGGTTTATCTCGACGGTCGGGCCAACCGGGTTGGCAAACCGAATGAAAATTTTGCCCGTGAGTTGTTGGAGTTGTTTACGCTTGGCGAAGGTCAGGGCTACACCGAAACGGACATCCGTGAAGCGGCCCGGGCATTAACCGGCTGGCGGTTGCGCCAACGCGACGGCACCGTGAAATTTATTTCCCGGCGCCATGATACGGGGTCTAAAACGTTTCTCAATCAACGGGGCCGTTTCCGGGAAGCCGATATCATCACGATTCTATTGGAGCAGCCGCGCCTCGCCGAACATATTACCGAAAAGTTATGGCGGGCATTCGTTTCCTATACAATCGATCAACAAACGGTTCGCCGTTTAGCTCGAACGTTTCGTCAGTCCGGCTATCGTATGCGGCCGCTTTTGAAAGGCCTTTTCATGAGCAAGGCGTTCCGCGATCCCGCGAACCGCGGCACATTGATCAAGTCACCGGTCGATCTCGTCGTTGGCGCCGTCAGACTATTGGACTTGCGTATGCATAATGCGAAACCGCTCGTCCGTTTCACAAAACGCCTCGGTCAGGATTTATTCGATCCACCGAATGTCAAAGGCTGGTCCGGGGGCACGTCGTGGATCACGTCATCTTCGTTACCGGCGCGCCAGCAACTCTTGCGCCGGTTATCAAGAGGTGTCGAAATGGCGTCACGACGTGGTGCCAATGCAAAAATGAAAATGGGGAAAGTCGGCATGACGCCGGGGCAGGCCATGCTGGATCCGATCAATGTGCTTGGGAACGGTTCGGCAGCGCAGTTGGCAAAAATTGTTTTGCCCATTCCGCCGGTTAAACAAAGCAATGACGGGAATGGAGCGGCAAATGGTGTTCAATCACTGCGCGCTTTGTTGTTAGATCCCGCGTTTCAGTTGAAGTAAGGCCTGAAACATGACGAGCTTATTGAATAGAAGGAACTTTCTGGCACTTGGCGGCGCCCTGCCGTTGGTCATGGGGCCGCTTAAGACTTGGGCGCAAGTGGGCCGTCCCCGCTGGGACCGCACGCTCATTCTCATCGAACTGAAAGGCGGCAACGATGGATTGAATACGGTCATTCCGTACAGCGATCCGAATTATTATCGCATGCGTCCGCGTTTAGCTGTTGAAGATCACAAGGTTATTCGTCTGACGCCGCAACTGGGTCTCCATCCTAACTTGGCGCCGTTTCAATCGATGTGGGAAGGCGGCCATATGGGTATCGTACTGGGCGTTGGTTATCCGAAACCCAATCTTTCGCATTTTCGGTCCATCGAAATCTGGGATACCGCATCGGATTCTCATAAATATTTGGACGAAGGATGGATTGCACGTGTCTTTGCCGATTCCCGGCCACCGGCAACGTTACCCGCTGACGGTGTTATTCTCGGCCGTGATGACGCTGGCTCATTATTCGGAGCAAATTTAAGAACTGTGAGCCTTAAAAATCCGGATAAATTTCTCAAACAAACCCGGCATTTGCAAAAAACATCTTCGCCGCAATCGAATCCGTCGCTTGCACATATTTTGTCCGTGCAAAATCAGCTTCATCAAACAGTCGAGAAGTTCCGTGAGCAAAATTTCCAAACCGCCAATCCGGGGGCCGATTTTCCGAAACATACGCTCGGCCGGCAGTTGAAAACAGCGGCACAACTACTCGCGAGCGGGCTGTCGCTGCCGGTCATCAAAGTCAGTCTCGGCGGTTTTGATACCCATGCGAATCAACCGGGGACCCATGCCCGGTTACTGAAACAGTGGGCCGAAGCCGTCACGGCATTTTCAAAAGCGATGCAGGCGCAGGGGCGCTGGCAAAACACAATGATGATGACGTATTCCGAGTTCGGCCGCCGTCCCGCCGAGAACGGCAGCCGTGGCACGGACCATGGTACGGCAGCCCCCCATTTCGTGTTTGGTGGTCGGATTCGCGGCGGGTTTTATGGACGCCAGCCATCCTTATCGGCGCTCGAGGGAAAGAATCTGGCCCATCATGTTCACTTTCGTCGGCTTTATGCGACGGCGGCACAGGAATGGCTGGGTTTGCCGGCCCGCAGCTTAGCCGCCCGTCCGCTCGGTTTGGTGACATAAAAGATTCTTTTTACCCGTATCCCGGTGCCGCCGGTGCGCCGGATGCTGGCGCGTGGTATAAGAATCGAATGTCCGATCCTTTCGCCTTAACGGAACCGTCTCAAGAATCCGTCCCCAACACTGAACCGGCACCTATGCCGGACGCTCCAGTCTATCTTGACCAGCTGAACGATGCGCAGCGTGAGGCCGTGTTGACGACGGACGGACCGGTTTTGGTTTTAGCAGGTGCGGGTACAGGTAAAACACGCGTCCTGACAACGCGGCTCGCGCATATCTTAATCCAAGGCCACGCCCGGCCGTGGGAAGTGTTGGCGGTAACGTTTACCAACCGCGCGGCGCGGCAAATGCAGGACCGGGTGATGTCCCTGTTGCGCCGGCCGACCGAAGGTTGGTGGGTCGGCACGTTTCATGCCATCGGTGCACGCATCTTGCGCAAGCATGCCGAAGCGGTCGGATTAAGGAGCAACTTTACGATCCTCGATACCGACGATCAGGTGCGTTTACTTAAACAATTGCTGCAAGCAGAGAACATCGACGAGAAACGGTGGCCGGCGCGTGTGTTGGTCAACATCATCCAACGCTGGAAGGATCGGGGTCTGACACCGGAAAATGTGTCGGACGCGGATGGCGATGAGTTCGCCAACGGCAAGGCGATCGAACTTTATAAAACCTATCAGGAACGGTTGAAGACTTTGAACGCGGCGGACTTCGGCGATCTCTTGCTGCATAACTTAACGATCTTTCAAAATCATCCCGATATCCTCAAACAGTATCAGGCGAAGTTTCGATACATCCTGGTCGATGAGTACCAGGACACCAATGTTTCGCAGTATTTATGGCTGCGCCTGCTCGCTCAGGATCATAAAAACATTTGCTGTGTCGGTGATGACGACCAATCGATTTATTCCTGGCGCGGTGCCGAGGTTGGCAACATCTTGCGTTTTGAAGACGATTTTCCCGGCGCCGCCGTCGTCCGGCTCGAGTGCAATTACCGCTCGACGCCGCATATCCTGGCCGCCGCCTCGGGGCTGATCGCCCATAACGAAGGCCGTCTCGGTAAAACGCTGTGGACCGAAACCAATGACGGCGAGAAAGTCCGCATCAAAGGCGTATGGGACGGTGAAGAAGAAGCCCGCTTCGTCGGTGAGGAAATTGAGGCCCTGCACGCGAAAAAACATCCGCTGAACAACATCGCGGTATTGGTGCGCGCCGGGTTTCAAACCCGCGAGTTCGAAGAACGGTTGATCACGCTGGGCGTTCCCTACAGGGTCGTCGGCGGGCCGCGTTTTTATGAGCGCCAGGAAATCCGCGACGCAGTCGCTTATTTGAGGGTTATCGCACAGCCGGCCGATGATTTGGCCTTCGAGCGCATTATTAATGTGCCGAAACGCGGTCTTGGCCAAGTCACTTTGCAAACGCTTCATGTGCTAGCCCGCTCGCAAGGCGATCCGTTGACCGTGGCGGCGGCTAAGTTGATTGAAACCGATGAATTAAAACCGAAAGCACGAAACAGTTTGCGCGAGGTGGTTACGGATTTCAGCCGCTGGCGCAGTTTAGCATCGGATATGCCGCCCTCGGAATTGGCCGCAACGATTTTGGATGAATCCGGTTACACCGAAATGTGGAAAAAATCGAAAGCCCTCGATGCGCCGGGCCGCCTCGATAACCTCAAAGAGTTTATCGTCGCCTTAGAGGAGTTTGAAACGCTCCAGGCGTTTTTAGAGCACGTCAGCCTCGTGATGGAAAACGACGATTCATCCGATATCGATAAAGTCAATTTGATGACCTTACATGCCGCGAAGGGTCTCGAATTCACAACCGTATTCTTACCCGGTTGGGAAGAAGGCTTGTTACCCCATCAGTTGTCTTTGGATGAAGGGGGCACCGCGGGCCTTGAAGAAGAACGGCGCTTAGCCCATGTCGGCCTGACGCGCGCGCGCGAACGCGCGATCGTTTGTTTTGCCGCCAACCGCCGGGTATACGGCAATTGGCAAAGTGCCATTCCGTCGCGTTTCATCGATGAGCTGCCGCCGGAAAATGTGCAGGCCGAAGCCGATGCCGGTTTATACGGCTCCGCCGGGCAGGCATCGGGTTCTGGTGGTCTGACGGATGTCACGGCGTCGTTCGGCCAGGGAAACCGGTTCAGCCGCCGGCGAAAAAAGAAACGTCAAATCGAGGACGTGGATTGGGATCAGGACATCGTTCAGCTGCCGGGCCACTACGGTACGGGGCAACGGGTCTTCCATCAAAAATTCGGTTACGGTCGTATTGTGTCTATCGATGGCAATAAACTCGAAATTGAATTCGAGAAAGCCGGCACGAAAAAAGTGATGGATGCGTTCGTGGAGGCGGTGTGAGCGCGGATTCTTGCTGGCAAATTAGCCTGACGGCAACGGCCGGTTCGTTTAAGGCTTTCGAACTCGCGTTGGAGCCGTTCTGTGAAGTCGTTACGTGTTTTCCCGTGAGTGACGAATCCATCTGGCAAGTCACCGGTTTCACCAGAGAAAAACCGCAAAAACAGGTTGTCGAATCGGCTGTATCCATTTTAGCCGCGAGCGTGAACATTCCGGTACCGGTCGTGAAAATTTCCCCGGTGGCGGAACGGGATTGGGAAACGGAATCGTTTGCAAACTTTCCGCCGATCCGTATCGGCCGGTATTATATTTACGGTTCTCATGAAATGGAGCCGCCACCGAGAGGATTCGTGTCGTTATGCCTAAATGCCGGGCCCGCCTTCGGCACGGGCCGCCATGCCAGCACCATGGGCGCCCTTTGGGCGTTGGATGACTTAGCCCGGCGTTATCGTTTCCGCCGGGTTTTGGATATGGGAACCGGATCAGGGATTTTAGCGATGGCCATTGCAAAAACGTGGCGACCAAAAATTTTAGCCAGTGATATCGATCCGCGTGCTATTGCGACATGTATTACCAACATTCACGATAACGGTCTGTCGGATCTGATCCGTCCGATTTGTGCAAACGGTTATGACAATCGGACTATAAACGGGCAGGGCCGGTATGATTTAATTGTCAGTAACATCCTTGCGAACCCGTTGTGCCGGATGGCCGGCGCCTTATCCCGGCATCTCAAACCCGGCGGGGTGGCGATCCTCGGCGGGTTTGTTACGACCGATTGGCGCCGGGTCGCTACGGCGCATCAAGCGCAAGGGTTAACGTTTGTCCGGCGTTATGAAATCGATGAATGGCAAACCCTCGTTCTTAAACGGTCCTGATTTATATTAAATTTCAATCAATTACCCGGTTTGTCATGGGTCGGTTTTCCGCGTTAAACTAACGTCAGGATCGAAGCCGATCTTGCTCCTCTGGGAGTATGCCAACGAATTAACGGCCTCGTAAACAAATGACGGGGGCTGATTTAAACAGGAGAACTCGAATGGTAAATCGTGATCAAGTTTCGCCAGAAGAATGGGAGGCCCGTGTCAATCTTGCCGCATGTTACCGGCTTGTTGATTACTACGGCATGACGGATATGACCGGTACACACATTACCGTGCGGGTTCCAGGGACGAAGGATCAGTTCCTTATCAACGATTCAAATTTATTTTTTGAGGAATGCACCGCTTCAAGCCTGATCAAAATTGATCTCGAAGGGAATGTCCTAGACGGATCAAACGGTCTTGTTAATAAAGCAGGCTATGTGATTCACAGCGCTATTCATTCAGCCCGCCATGATGTTGATTGTGTCCTGCACACGCACACGGTACCAGGTATGGCGGTTTCGGCATTGGAATGCGGTTTGTTGCCGTTGTTCCAAACGTCATTCGATTTCCATCTGAAAACATCCCGTCATGAATATGAGGGCGTTGCCGTCGATGAAGACGAAAGAGAACGTCTTGTCGAAGATCTTGGCGATAACATGGCCTTAATTTTGTACAACCATGGTCTTTTGACGTGCGGGCGCAATGTGCCGGAAGCCTTTAGTTTGATGTTCCGCATGAATAAATGCTGCGAAGCGCAACTGATGGCTTTGGCAACGGGCGAGAAGCTCCATGAAGTCGATCCCAAAGTCGCTTATGAAACGTCCATGTTTATGAAAAACCGTAAAACGTTTGTGCATGACCGTTCTTGGGCCGGACATTTGCGCCGTTTGGACCGGTTGGATCCGTCCTATAAGAACTGAGCGGATCTGGTTGTTAACCCTCGAAAGGGAGGATGGCATGTCGGTAAGGGACCAGTGTTCCGAAGCGGAATGGGAAGCACGAGTAGAGTTGGCGGCTTGCGGCCGGTTGCTTGAGTATTTCGGCCTGACGGAGATGACCAACAACCACATTTCGACCCGGGTGCCCGGCGAGAAAAATCATATTTTGGTCAACAGCCATTATTATTTTTTCGAGGAAATCACGGCATCCAATATTTTGAAAATAGACCTCGATGGCAATGTCATCACGGGGCCGAAAGAAGAACTCAGCAATGCCGCGTATGTTCTCCACAGCGGACTTTATAAAGCCAGGCCGGATGTAAATGCCGTTGCCCATACCCACACCAACCCGGGTATGGCAACGTCGGCGAATGAATGCGGGCTGCTACCGATCTTTCAAAACTCTTTCGATTTTTACCGCATGGTGGCATATCACGAGTATGCGGGTAGCGCGTCCGAGTTTGAGGATTCGCAAAAAGTTCTAGAGGATATGGGGCAGAACAAAGCCATGATCATGCACAACCATGGCCTTTTGACCGTGGGTGGGCATGTATCGGAAGCTTTCAACCTGATGTACCGCCTCGATAAATGTTGCCGGGCACAAAATATGGCATTGGCCACGGGACAAAAAATTCATGAAGTCTCGCCGGAAATCAAAGCGAAGACCCATCAGTATAAAGTTAACCGCGGTAATTTCGGCGGCCGGCGTTCCTGGCCCGGGCATCTGCGCCGCTTGGACCGGCTGGACCCGAGTTATAAGCACTAAACCGGTTTTATAGGCAAAACCCGCAAAAGAAATGCGCCGCCTGGGGAGGCGGCGCAAATCCGTGGATCGTATACCGGGGCAGCCCGGTACCGGTAATCTTTAGGCGTTTTTAGAAAATAGCCAGAGAATGATCGCTAAGGCGATCAAGCCAACGACGCCGTTACTGCCGAGCGCTTTAATCAAAGCGATCAGATTGGCGACGATGTCGCTCGTGATGAAGCCGACATTGGCGCCGAACAGCAATTGCAGCACGATGCCAAGCGCGACCAGTAACAGACCAATCTCTGTTAGTTGTACGAGCGTTCTTTTCGCAATTCCAAAAAAGTCCCCCATATTGCCTCCTTATGCATAAGCATACCAAGGTTCCGGCTCGCGGGTGTGGGCCCCAAGAATTCCACATTTAGCCGCAACCGGGCGAAAGTGTCACAAGATATAGTGGTCCCTGTCAAGATTTATTGCCATTATTTGACATAAAACCATTTTGAATCAATGGGTTATAGTTTTAAAACCGGTGAATTGCCGGTAATTTTACCGTTATTTGAGCGTCAGGGAACGGTTAAACGCGGCCGCGCCGTTTTCGAAAAAAATTACGCTTAATCGGAGATTTAGTTCCAAACGGCCTGGGTTTTGGGCGCTTCAACAGGCTCAGCCCGCCGCCGCTCCGCACCATCCCAACTGCCGTTACGCCGCCGCCGATCCGGATGACATGGTCTCGCTCAGGTTGTGGCTTGAATCCAATCGGATTATCACGACACGCCACCGGCGCTTAATGGCAGTGAGTGAAATTAGCGAGCGCATCAGCAGCGGCCGGGGCCCAAAAAACACTGGCGATTTCTTGGTTGAAGTGACGGCCCGGTTGGTGGACCGTATGTCGCCCGTCATCGAAGGGCTTGATGAGTCGGAAGACGAAATTGAAGATATGGTCGTGACGGGTGAATATGAAAATTTACGCTCCGAGCTTGCCAAAATAAGGCGTGAAGCAATCAGCCTTCGTCGGTATCTTTCGCCACAGCGCGAAGCGATGTCGCGACTCCAATCCGAAACGATCGAGTGGCTCAGCGCCGGACAAAAAGCAAGATTGCGGGAAGTTTCGGACCGGATCATCCGTTATGTCGAAGACCTGGACTCTATCCGCGAGCGGGCGGCTGTTATTCAAGATGAAGTTGCCAATCGCGTCTCTGAACAGATCAACAACAACATGTTTATTCTGGCCGTCGTCGCGACGGTTCTTTTGCCGCTGGGGTTTGTCACGGGACTGCTTGGTATCAACGTCGACGGTATGCCGGGCGCCAAGGATGCCCCATGGGCCTTTTGGCAGGTAACAGGGGCGTTGGCCGTTTTCGTCGTGATAGAGGTGATCATCATGAAAAAGCTGAAGTGGTTTTAAGAAACCAGCACGGCTTTAATTAATTTCGCGGAAAAAGGTCCACTGGACCCTCGCTTTTTATGTTTTCCCCCGGGGGGCTTCGGCAAAAAATGGTGGGCGCGACAGGGATTGAACCTGTGACCCCTGCCGTGTGAAGGCAGTGCTCTCCCGCTGAGCTACGCGCCCATTTTGCCGTTAGGCGCGCCCATATAAGAGTGCTGGCGAAGGAGTGTCAAGAAAGCGGCTTAGGTGAAGTCTTCGATGACTGCCGGGACTTCGGTCAGGATATCAATAATCCGATCAGCGCCGATCTCCTCCAGCGGCAGTTTTGCGTAACCGAAACTGACCAGGATTGAGCGCACGCCGGCATCCTTGGCGCAATAGATGTCCTGCTCCTTATCGCCGATCATGACGCACGATTCGGGCGTCAAGCCAAGTTCCTCGATCACGGCGAGAAGATGGCGTGGGTCGGGTTTGCTGATACCGGGAATGGAATTCCCGCCGGAAACGGCGCTGAAATAACGTTCGATGTCCAAATTTTTAATGATGGTTTGGGTTGGGGCAATGGGCTTGTTAGTGCAAAGACCGAGGGTGAAATTCTGGCGCTTCAGGGTTTGAAGAGTCTCGATAGCGCCGGGATACAAGTGATCGGTTTCAGCGTCCTCGCCGGTGTAAATGTCGATAAATTGCTTGGACAATCCTTTGAATTCTTCTTGATCGGGAACGCCGCCCGTCGCGGCAAAGGCCCGTTCAATCAACTTGATCGCGCCGTCGCCGATCATGCCCTGGACCTCGCCGAGCGTGACCGGCCGCCGTCCCGCCGGCTCTAAAATCCTGTTAACAGTGGCCATCAGATCGGGCGCGCTATCGAGCAAGGTGCCGTCAAAATCGAAAATAATACCCTTGATCGTGCCTTGTTTTGGGGATGTCATTGCAATAGACCGTAACAATAGTTGACTTGGCGGGATTCGGCGTGTGTGGCAGTTTCTCGCAAAAATTTACGAAATGTTCGCGATCGATGTTTATTCACATCGACATGTTGTATTCATTCAAGGCCCAATGACCAAGTAAAAAGCGACCCGATACATATGAGCGATCGTCATATTGCCGTCATCGTCCTTGCTGCCGGACTCGGCACGCGGATGAAATCGGCAAAACCCAAAGTCATGCACCCGCTGGCGGGCCGGCCCATGGTCCGCCACCTGCTTGAGACCGTCGAGCAGCTTGAGCCCGAGAAAATTGTCTGTGTGATCGGCGAAGATATGGATGGTGTGCGAGAGACGGTCGCGCCGGTTCCTTGTGTCATCCAAAAGGAACGCCTCGGCACTGGACATGCGGTCCTCGCGGCAGAAAAAACCTTGGCCGGATTCTCAGGCGATATTTTGATTCTTTACGGCGATTCGCCGCTGATCTCGTTTGAGACTTTATCCGCACATAAAACCGCCCGGGCCGCCGGGCATGCCGTCGCGGTGTTGGGCTTCGATGCTGAAGAGCCGGGTGCTTACGGCCGCTTGATCATGAATGCCAGCGATACATTGGAGGCGATCATCGAAGCAAAAGACGCAACGCCTGAACAAGCAGCAATTTCGTTTTGCAATTCCGGCGTGATGATGGCCGATAGCGAAGTTCTGTGGAAACTGTTGAACCGTGTCGGCAATGACAATGCCAAGGGTGAATATTATCTGACCGACATCGTCGCCTTGGCGCGTGCTGACGGCTTAACGTGTGCCGCCGTCGAGGGGGACGAATACGAACTCGTCGGAATCAATGACCGGGTCGAATTGGCACTCGCTGAAACCCTGGTACAGGCGCATTTGCGCATGCGTGCGATGGTCGGCGGTGCGACATTAACCGATCCGGAAACTGTTTACTTTTCCTATGACACGAAAATCGGCCAGGATGTGGTGATCGGCCCGCATGTGGTTTTCGGCCCCGGTGTCACAATTGAGGATAATGTCGAAATTCGGGCTTATAGTCACATTGAAGCCGCCCATGTGAAGCCCGGTGCGATCATCGGTCCGTTTGCCCGTCTACGCCCGGGTGCCGACATCGGTCCCGATGTTCACATCGGTAATTTCGTTGAGGTGAAAAACGCCGTCATTGAGGAAGGGGCCAAGGCCAATCATTTGGCCTATATCGGCGATGCCCGGGTCGGCGCGGGGGCGAATATCGGCGCGGGCACAATCACCTGTAATTACGACGGCTATTTTAAAACTCATACGGATATCGGCGCGGGCGCGTTTATCGGCTCGAACACGGCTTTAGTTGCGCCAGTCAAAATCGGCGATGGTGCTAGTATCGGCGCGGGCAGCGTCATTACGAAAGATGTGGCCGCCGATTCCTTGGCACTTGAGCGGTCTGAGCAAAAGGAGCTTGCAGGGGCCGCGAAGAAAATTCGCGAGCGCAAGGCGGCCAAGAAAGCGAAGTCGAAAAATTAATGATTTCAAAGGTTTCGCCGTCTCAGTAAGGAAACGGCAAGAAACCGGTTTTATAGTGAGCCGGCGGACGCTGGGGTTATCGAATTAAGGGAACGGCCAGGAAACAACCATGTGCGGAATCGTCGGAATCATCGGGCAAGCCGAAGTCGCCCCGTTATTGCTGGAGGGCTTAAAGCGGCTTGAGTATCGCGGTTACGATTCCGCCGGTATCGCAACGCTCACCAACGGTAAAATCGAACGCAGCCGGGCCGAAGGCAAACTCGTCAATCTCGAAGCTTTAATGAACGATTCTCCCGTGCCGGGCACCATCGGGATCGGCCATACCCGTTGGGCGACCCACGGCGCGCCGAACGAAAAGAATGCGCACCCTCATGCGACGGACAAAGTCGCGGTCGTGCATAACGGCATTATCGAAAATTTCCTGGAACTGAAAGAAGAA
>CALINB010000344.1 GCA_938045325.1 uncultured Rhodospirillales bacterium
GCCGACCCGCCAGCCGGTAAGAATAACGTTATCGCCGGGTTGATACTGGGATGAAGACGACTCCTCGACGACGCCGGAAAAGTCGATTCCCGGCACATGGGGGTAAGATTTCACCAGGTTGCCCCGGCCTTGCACGATCATGCCGTCTTTGTAATTGAGGGTGGAGTATTTCACCGCGACGGTGACATCACCGTCCGGCAGGCGGTCGTTGCCGAGTTCTTGAATTGTTGCGCTGACGGCATTGCCGGCTTGATCCAGGACGAGCGCTTTAAAGGAATCCGTGTGCGGCACGTTTTTTACTCTTGAACAAACCACGCTAACGTTTCACCGGCGCGAAACGGTTTGACCGTCTCACCGCCAGCGCTGACGGCCTCGGGCACAATCGTCTCACCTTGAACGAGCGTGATCGTTTCCTCGTTCACGGGCAGGCCGTAAAAAGCAGGGCCGTTTAAGGATGCGAAAGCTTCAAACTTATTCAGCGCGCCTTCTTCGTCGAACACTTCTGCGTACAACTCGAGCGCGCTCGCCGCGGTAAAAATTCCGGCACAGCCGCAGGCGCTCTCCTTGGCGTGCACCGGATGGGGTGCGGTGTCGGTACCAAGGAAAAACTTCGCGTTACCCGAGGTTACCGCCTTGCAGAGCGCGAGCCGGTCTCTTTCGCGCTTGGCAATGGGCAGGCAATACATGTGCGGGCGGATGCCGCCGCGAAAAATGGCATTGCGATTGATGATCAGATGATGCGGGGTCACGGTCGCCGCAACGGTAGCGGGTGCTTCGGCGACAAATACCGCTGCGGATCTTGTGGTGATATGTTCGAACACGATTTTAAGGCCGGGAAAGTCTTCGATTAACGGCGCTAATGTCCGATCGATAAATAGCTTTTCCCGGTCGAAAACATCAACTTCCTCTCCGTTATGAACGGTTGTTTCGCCATGCAACAACAATGGCATGCCGATTTTTTCCATGCGCTCCAAAACACCGTAGACATTCCTGATCTCCGTCACGCCAGCGTCTGAATTGGTTGTCGCATTTGCCGGATAAAGCTTTACCGCCGTGAATACGTTTTCCTCAAACCCGGCGGCGATTTCGTCGGGCTCAGCTGAATCGGTCAGGTAACACGTCATCAACGGCTCGAACGATGTATCCCCCGGCAATGCGGCCAGAATGCGCGCGCGATAGTCGACTGCGGCTTTCACTGTCGTCACCGGTGGCACGAGGTTCGGCATCACGATGGCACGCTTGAACTGTTTTGCCGTCAACGGTGCAACGGCGGCCAGCATATCGCCATCGCGCAGATGCACGTGCCAATCATCGGGCCGGCGGATGGTGATGCTTTTCGGTGACTTCATGGTTCTAGTTAGTGACAGGTTTTTATGTTCGTTTCAAACATTACCGATATTTCATGAAACGGATGACTTGCGTCAATTTCGAATGCCTATGTTCTTCCTACACTTGTAACATGTTGGATAATTCATCAAGGAGACTATCATGAAGAAATCACTATTATCTGCCTTTGCCGCACTTGCATTGCTCGGCAAAGGCGCAACCGGCGTCGCATTCGCGGACAGCGATCATCGCGGCGGGTATGGGTACGGACAAGAACACGGGTACAAACACGGGTACAAACAAGGGCACGGACAATCCCAGCACGGTAAAGCCCTGGGCAAACGCCTCCTCACCGAAGACGAGCGGAAAGGCTTCCGCAAAGCCATGCGCAAGGCCGGAACCGACGAAGAGCGCCGCAGCATCCGAAACTCGATGCGCGAAACAGTGAAACAGCGCGCCAAGGAACAAGGTATCGAATACAAAGACCACGGCAAAAAAGACCGCGACTGCGGATATAAAAACAAACAATCTTGATAAACCCCATCGGGAAGCCAGCCTCCCCCCCCTTGCATTTCTCCCTCGGCTTCCCGTTTCCCCCACTCAGACCGGCTCAACGCCGGTCTTTTTTTGTCCTTTTGCAGAGACTTTTCAAACCAACGCCGCGTGGTATAGTCCGGCAACGTTTTCACAATCCAGGGATCAATTCATGTCAGATCGTAATAATGAACTCGCCGGCAAGGTCACCATCGTCACTGGCAGCGCCCGCAACATTGGCCGCGCCATTGCTTTAGAACTCGCCCGCGGCGGGGCAGCACTCACCATCAATGCGGTTTCGGACAAGGACGCCGCCGAAGCCGTCGCCCAGGAAGTCCGCGATCTGGGTGCAAAAGCCTTCGTCTGCATGGCCGATATTTCCAAGCAGGAAGATGTCGACCGTATCGTCGGCGATACGGTAAAAGAATTCGGCGGCTTGGATATTCTCGTGAATAACGCGGCAGCGCGTTCGACGCGGAAATTTACCGAATTAAAATTCGAAGATTGGGAAAAGGTCCGTAAGATTGCCTGCGACGGCGGCTTGCGCATGTGCATTGCGGCTGCCCCTCACCTGATCGAGCGTGGCAGCGGCTCCATCGTCGGTATTCACGGCATGGGTGCCTATTCCGGTGCCCCGAACGGCGCCCACAAATCGGCCGTCAAGGAAGCTATGTCGGCTTACCTGCGCGGCATTGCCGTTGATCTCGGTGAGTACGACATCAATGTTAATACCGCCGTGGTCGGCAGTTTTGAGACTGACCGGGCGAGCGGAAGCGGTGAAACCATTTCGCAAACCAAGGATGCAAAAATCCCCATGAAGCGGCGTGGTCAGCCTCAGGATATGGCGAACCTGGTCCGCTTTTTGGTGGGGCCCTACGGTCATTACATTTCGGGCCAAACCATTCACGTGAACGGTGCCGCCCTCATGCCGCATTAAGTTGCCGCATTAAAAAGAACATCTATGACAAACAAAAAAACGGCGGGAATTATCCCGCCGTTTTACATTGTCAGGATCGAACTTTTCGTTAAACCGGCACTTCGCCCTTCATTTGCGTGCGCCATAGGATACGCGGGTAACTACTGTCAAATTCCTCGCGGCGGTGCATCGCGCAGCGATTATCCCAAATCAGCAGATCATCCACTTTCCAGTGATGCATCCAGGCAAACTCGGGTTTGCAGGCATGTTCCCAAAGATAATCGAGAAGCTCTTCGCTCTCTTGATCGGAAATACCGACGATATAGCTCGACGGATAAACGCGGCGGCGGCCGAGATACAGCGCCTTGCGCCCCGTATCCGGATGAGTCCGCACCAACGGATGGGTCGGACCCGGCACTTCCGAGGGCTTAGTCGGCAGCTTGACGCCCGGGCGTAATACGCCCGCCGAGTTACGTGTCGAATCATGCACCAGCTTCATATCCTTGATGCGCTCTTTCACGTCATCGGGTAGGGTTTCATAAGCAAGGTATTGATTGTTGAAACTTGTTTCACCGCCATGTCCTTCCGGCGGAATGATTCGCGAATACAGCATGCTGCCCGCCGGCGGCGTCTCGATGTAAGAGTTGTCGGAATGCCAAATCACTTCAAGGCTGCCAAGTCCGGCATTTTCCCGCACCGGGGTGCCGTCCGGACCCAAGTTCGACAGCCGATTGATATCGGGATGCTCGGAATCGCCCAAGGGCTTCTGATCGGTATCGCGGAAATATTGTTTAGCAGCCGCGTCTTGGGTCGGACCAAAGACGTTCGACGCGTTCGATACATCCGTTTGCGATAAGCTTTGATCACGGAACAGCAGTACCAGATTCTCAAACCACAATTCATTGAGCTTTTGTTTCACATCGTCCGGTACCGGCTTCGCGAAATCGATACCGCGAATTTCCGCACCGAGTGCCGCGCCTGTCGGCACGACCTCCAGTTGATCCACCGTATTCGGAGGGCCCGAAACAGGCCGTTTTGCGAATTCAGCCTCGTGAATGTTGTCGAGTACGGTATCCATGAACGCCTCCAAGAAAATCCTTAAAAACTTGATATTTCGTATCGTGAAATGTATTTTATTATATGAAATTCTGAAATAAGGGTCAAGGCATGGAGGGACAGGAAAAAGGCGTCACGGCGGTAGACCGGGCCCTCACAATTATCGAGAGTTTTCGCGACAGAGAACTGTCTCTCAGCCTACAGGAACTGGCCGCGCGGACAGGTCTGCATAAGGCCACCATTATCCGCCTGATCGCCTCCCTCGAACGCTTCGGCTACATGGTCAAGACCGCACCGGGCACCTATGCACTCGGATCGGCCTTCCTTCGTTACGGCAGCATCTACCAGTCGTCCTTACAACTTTCGGATCACGTTGTGCCGGTTCTGCGGGATCTGGTTCAACGAACGGGCGAAACATCTGCCTTCTACGTACGCGACGGCGATATGCGTATTTGCCTTTACAAAGTTGAGTCGACGGCAGCCCTTCGTTCCAACCAACGCGAGGGAGACCGGCGCCCTCTATTGCCGGGCGGTACGGGAAAAGTCCTGCTCGCATTTTCAGAGGACGGTGGCCCCGAATTGGACGACATTCGCTCGAATTATTTTGTGCACAATAAAGGCGAGCGGCACCCGGAAATTTCCTCGATTGCGGTTCCCATCTTCGCTACCGGGAATCTGCTTGCAGGGGCCATGTCGATGTCGGGGCCGATCACACATTTTACAGCCAAGGCCGTTCAGAAATTCAAACCGGCTTTGATGGATGCTGCTGCCCGGCTTACGCAACAACTTGGCGGCGACCCCTCACCGTTTTTAGAACGCCTCGAAAACAAAACAGCCGCGTAACGAGGAAATTATTCCGGTATTTCCCCGCTCAGTTGCGTGCGATGCAGGATACGCGGCAACTTCGGGTCGGTCGCATCACGCCGATGCATGGCGCAGCGATTGTCCCATATCACGAGATCACCGGCACGCCATTGATGCATCCAGACGAATTGATCCTGGGTCGCGTGATCCCAAAGATAATTGAGCATCTCAACACTTTCTTTTTCACTCCAGCCTTCGATGAACTGAGACGGGTAATCACGCCGGCGGCCAAGGTAAAGCGCTTTGCGCTTGGTCACGGGATGGGTGCGTACAATGGGATGAAACGGCCCCGGGACATCGTCTTCCGTTTCCGGCAATTTAAACCCGGGACGCAGCAAGCCGCCGGAGTTTCGGCTCGCATCGTGCTTGGCCCGTACGCCGTCGATTTTCTTTTTGACATCATCGGGAAGCGTTTCGTAAGCGGCGTATTGATCGCAAAAACCGGTATCGCCGCCGGTCTCGGGGATCACCAGAGAATACAGCACACTCGCCTTCGGCGGTGCCTCGATATAGGAATTGTCGGAATGCCATTGCACTTCGACATCGCCGAGACCTGCGTTATCCATTTCCTCGGTACCCTCTTGATCCCGATTCGAGACCGCGATGATTTCCGGATACTTCACATCCCGTTGGTTGGGGTTCTTGGCCAAAAGCCGAAAACCGACCGGCTGGGGTGTGCCGAACAGGCGGGCTGCGCTTAACAGTTGATCGTCATTTAATTTCTGATCACGAAACAACAAAACAGAATGCTCTGCCCACACCGAGTTGAGCGCATCCTTCAACGCATCATCGGCAGGCTTTGCTAAATCCACACCACGAACTTCAGCCCCGAGTGCCGCACCCGAAGGAATGACTTCTAATGTAACGCCCGACAATTCCGTCCCCTTTTCATTCATTGCTCAATCAAGATATAAACATATACATACGTGGGGGCAAGCTGGCGGACATGAAGCAAACGCTGCAATTCACTATCATGACGATTTTCATCGTCTTGTTTGCCGCCCTTTCCGGCAGCGTTGCCTGGTACACATTTGAGAAGAATTCCCGCGCCGCGCTCGCCCTCTCGGATGACATTATCCGCTGTCCTGCCCCCCTATAACTGATCCAGTTTTTTGATAGATTTACGGCTCAGTTTTGGGGAGGATTTGATGACGCGGAAGCGGTTTTCAGAAGAAGATATACTGGGGATATTACGCCAGGTTGAACTGGATTTGGCGGGAGGTGGTACGGTTGAAACAGCCATCCGGACAGCCGGCATCAGCGACGCGACGTACTACAAGTGGCGTAAGCTGTATGGCGGAGTCGGTAAATCCAAGCTCCTTGAGTTCAAGGAGATGGAGAAAGAGAACGCCCGGTTGAAGCGGATCGTGGCTGATCTTGAGTTGGACAAGCTGATCCTGAAGGAGAGCCTGGATTATTTAAAGCCGAAGGCCTGACGGTTGCCAATCTTCGTCAGGCAGTGATCCATGTTCGCCAGAAGCTGGATACGTCGGAGCGGCGAACCTGCAAAACGATTGGCCTTGCTCGGAGTACCCAGCGCTACATTACACATGACAAGAATGACGATGGCGCGCTGCGTTTGGCGATGATCCGACTGGCCAAGCGGTATGGCCGGTATGGCTACCGCAAGATTGCTCAGCTGCTTCGGATGGAGGGCTGGGCCGTCAATCATAAGAAAGTTGAACGCCTGTGGCGGGAAGAAGGGTTACAGCTGCCCCGCCGTCACAAGAAGCGGAAACGGCTGTATCACAAAGACAGCTCCGTCATTCGATTGCGCCCCCAATATCCTGGCCATATCTGGAGCGTGGATTTTGTCCATGACAAGCTGAGCAATGGCCGCAGCTATAAGATGCTGACGGTGTTGGATGAATACACGAGAGAGGCCCTGTGTGTGGCGGCAAAACCGAGAATGGGACATGCCGAGGTGTTGGAGGCGCTCTATCCTTTGTTCCTGAGACATGGAAAGCCACATTACATTCGTTCTGACAACGGCTCAGAGTTCATTGCCGGTGATCTTCAGGCCTGGCTCACCAAGGTCGGCATTCAACCGATCCAGATCTATCCCGGCAGTCCATGGGAGAACGGATACAATGAACGCTTCAATGGCACGCTCAGACGAGAAGTCCTAAACGTTGAGTGGTTCTCAACGATCACGCAGGCTCAGATCGTCATCAACACCTGGCTCAGGCAGTACAATCACATCCGGCCACACCAGGCGCTGAATATGAGACCACC
>CALINB010000345.1 GCA_938045325.1 uncultured Rhodospirillales bacterium
GAGGGTATTATGGGTGTATTAGATCAATTAATGCTCGGATTTGAGGTCGCCCTCACACCGACGAACCTAATTTATTCATTCGCCGGCGCCCTTCTCGGCACCATCATCGGCGTGTTGCCGGGTGTCGGTTCCGCTGGTGCCTTAGCCCTCTTACTGCCGTTGATTTTCAAACTCGATCCGGTCGGCTCCATCATTATGTTGGCGGCCGCCTATACCGGCGTGATGTATGGCGGCTCGACAGCGTCCATCCTTCTGAACGTGCCCGGCGATACATCCGCCGTGGTCGCGTGTCTCGACGGCCACCAAATGGCCAAAAAAGGCCGTGCTGGACCGGCGCTCTGTATCGCCGCTATCGGCTCGTACATCGCCGGAACCATTGCCGTGGTCGGTTTGATGCTGCTCGCGCCGTTCCTCGCCGATGCCGCCTTGAAATTCAGTTCACAGGAGTATTTTGCGCTCTATATCTTTGGCCTTACGGCCGTCGCGGCCTTGGCCGGCAAATCGTTGCCGAAAGCGATGATCGCCATGCTGCTTGGTTTGATGGTCGCCACTGTCGGCACCGACCTCATGGGTGCCCGGCGTTTCATTTTCGGCATTTCCGATCTGCAGGAAGGCATCGAATTCCTAGCCGTTCCATTGGGACTGTTTGCCGTTTCTGAAGTGTTGATCAACGCTCGGAACATTCGCTCCGGCGGCAAATTCGAGGTGTTGAAACATAAAATTTACATCTCACTCAAGGAATTAAAAGAGAGCGTCGGCGCGATATTCCGCGGCGGCATTCTGGGCTTCTTTATCGGTGTTTTGCCGGGCGCGGGTGCGGGCATTGCAGCCTTCATTTCCTACTCGGTCGAAGTGCAGGTTTCGAAAAACCCCGAGAAGTTCGGCACCGGCATGATTCAAGGTGTCGCCGGGCCTGAGTCGGCCAACAACGCAGCCAGTGCGGGCGCCATGGTCCCCATGTTGGCCCTTGGTATTCCGGGCTCGGCAACCACGGCCGTTATGCTCGGTGCGTTTTACATCATCGACGTTCAACCCGGACCGCTGTTGTTTACGCAAAACGCCGACATCGTTTGGGGCCTGATCGCCGCTCTGTACCTCGGCAACATCATGCTGTTGATCTTCAACCTGCCGATGGTCGGCGTGTTTGTAAGAATTTTGTATTTACCGATGCGCTGGTTGCTGCCGATGATCATCGTCGTGGCGGCATCCGGTGTGCTTAGTAAAAACGGCGCGATCCTCGATGTGCTGTTTATGTGTGCCTTTGGCGCCATCGGCTATTACTTCCGCAAATACGATTATCCGTTGGCCCCGATCATTTTGGGCGCCGTGCTGGGTGACAATATGGAAATCGCGTTCCGTCAATCCATGATGATGACGCAAGGCGATATCTGGCTGATCATGTCACGGCCCATCGTGGTAACCCTCTTTGTCATGTCGGCCCTTTCCCTGTTCCTGCCCGGTATTATCCGGCGCCTGACCAAGCGGAACCTCGACGTCGAAGAAGACGTGTAGCGGTTACTCAATTACACATATTAAGGCCGGTACAATGTCGTGTGTACCGGCCTTATTTTTTGGCTGAGATGCCCCTTTGCGGTACCGGGCCGTTAACGGTAAAATCCAGCCGCCCCTGAACCCATAAAACGGTGACACGATGCCGCTGAAAACGTTAGGCCACTTCCTCATCAAAACGGAAAACCTGGAAGAAACCAAAGCCTTCTATCAAGAGTTTCTCGGCATGGAAGACGGTTACAGGCCGCCCTTCCCCTTTCCGGGTCATTGGCTCTACATCGGCGATACCGCCATTGTGCACATGGCGAATTTCCGCAAAGGAACCGACGAGCAATATTATACGGACCAGCGGATGGGCGAGACATCGGCCAGTACCGGGCCGCTCGATCACATCGCCTTTACGGCAACCGGGCTCGATGAATTTGTCGAGCGTTTCGAAAAAGCCGGGATCAAGATGGACCGGCGCACGGTACCGGAAGACGGCACCCATCAGATCTTCATCAAGGACCCCAACGGCATTATGGTTGAAATCGATTTTCCGGCTGAAGAGGCCGCTGGTTTCGAAGGGTAAACACGTGACGGTTTTTCAAAAAAATTATACGGAAATTCCGGAACTGGACATGGGGCCCTATCTTGCGGGTGAGGACGGCGCGCGCGAACAACTCGCCGCACGGCTTCGCCATATACAGGAAAACATCGGTTTTATGGTTGCCGTCAATCACGGCTTTCCATGGGATTTATTGGAACGGACCTACGATAAACTAAAGGCGTTCTTTGCCAAACCGGCGGAAGAAAAACTTAACTATAAAATCAACGAACGTTCCGTCGGGTACATTCCGCCTAAATCGACGGTGTATGTGTCCTCTAAAATCAACGAGAACACAAAACTCGACCTCAACGAGACCTTGAACCTCGCGTTGGAACGGCCCGCAAACCACCCGCTTATCAAAGCCGGCAAACGCCTCGCCGGCCCTAACCCCTGGCCCGATGTTGACGGCTTTCGTGAAACCATGATCGCTTATCAACAAGAAATGGTAACGCTGGGCCGAAAACTCATTCCGCTTTATGCTCTTGCCCTCGATAAACCAGCGGATTTTTTTGATCCTTACTTTACCGATCCCTTGATGTGGTCGCGCAACGCGCATTATCCGCCGATGCCGGCTGAAGAAAACCAATTCGGCATCGCGCCCCATTGCGATCACAGTTTCCTCACAATGTTGCCGACGACAGAAGAACCGGGGCTGCAAATTCTCACGACGGAGGGCAGCTGGCTGGATGCGCCCTATGTGAAAGGCGGTATTTTGGTCAATACCGGTGAATATTTAAACCGCTGGACCAACGGCCGGTTTATGCCGACACCCCATCGCGTTCTGCCGGCCAAACAAGACCGCTACTCGATCGCAACATTTTTCAACCCCAATCACGATACGATTGCCGACCCACTTGATACCTGCTGCGGGCCGGATAACCCGGCACAATTTGAACCGGTCAGCATGATCGATTATGTTTCGTGGTATATCGACACCAACTACAAACGTTCCTTCGGCGGCAAACAAAATTAAATCATCAGCGAGGCAACCATGACGAATACGCTTTCAAACCTTGAAATTATTCCGACGGGTGCCGCCCTTGGAGCGAAAATCCGCGGCATCGATTTGTCCCAAGACATTCCCGATGACGTTGC
>CALINB010000346.1 GCA_938045325.1 uncultured Rhodospirillales bacterium
AAAATCGCCGTCCAATACGCGCTCGGCGCGACACCTTTCTTGCGGGCGGCTAAATTCAAATACATCATCGCCATCTCAACATTGCGCGCGACACCTTCGCCTTTGGCAAGCATCAGGCCGTAGATGTATTGCGCATCTGCAAAGCCACCGTCGGCGGCGGAGGCGATCCACTTTGCCGCCCGTTTGGTGTCTCTTTTGACGCCGAGGCCATTGAGGAACAGATTGCCGAGCGTAAATTGCGCCGGTAAATGCCCTTGCTTGGCTGCCCGTTGCCACCACTCGACAGTTTGTTTCAGATCTTTTGCAACGCCGCGGCCATGAGCGAATAAAAAACCGAGCATGTGCTGAGCATGCGGATCGCCGCTTTGGGCGGCCGGCAGCCAGTTCTCAAGCGCCAGTTTGTAATTCTTTTCGTGATAGGCCTGCATGCCGGCCTCAAAATCGGCATGCGCCGGTAACCCACCAAAGCCTGCCGATGCGGCCAACAGCCATGCCAAAGTTCCAGCCGTGCGCAGTAAACGTCGCATCGGTTTGTTTTAGCGGTTTGCGGGAAATTGTCGAGATCGAGCGAGGGACTCGCCGGTTATTGGCTGACCCATACGATGCGCGACATCCATTCGACTTCGTCGACATCGAAGCTGCGGTCTTCGTGCAGCGGATTGAGGGACTGCAAATCAATTCGCCGGGCCGAATGGCGTAGCAGTTGTTTGACCAGGACTTCACCGGTTTGGGTTTTCACAACAACCCGGTCACCACGGCGGATACTGGCCGAGGGACCGACGATGACGATATCGCCGTCCCGGTAAACCGGTGCCATGCTGTCGCCGCTGATTTCAAGGGCATATGCGTGCGGATCGCCGAGGCCCGGAAACGGAATTTCATCCCATCCCGTGCCGGACGGGTAGCCCGCATCGTCGAAATAACCCGCATCGCCGGCCTGGCCGAAGCCGATCAGCGGAATATTGCGGAACACACCGCCGCCGGTGTCTTCACTCAGATAGCTGACAAACTCGCCGATGGAGGTGTTGGTCGCATTGAGGATTTTGGCAATGCTTTCGGTCGACGGCCATCTGAGCTTGCCTTCCCGGGTCGTTCTTTTGCTTTTATTGAACGTCGTCGGATCGAGACCGGCCTGACGCGCCAAGCCCGAAGGCGAAAGCCCGTTTTCTTGGGCCAAGCGTTCGATGGCCCGCCAAATGTCCGTATGTCTCAGCATGGGAAGATTGTCTCACATACAGGATTTTTTTGCACCCAGAAATCATCCTCATTCTGTCAGAAATCCTGCCTGGGCGAGTCGTGTATTGACCGGTTAATGCCTGAGATTATGGAAATCCGGTTATGGTTGGACCAGTTAACTAAATTGGCGAAACTTTATATCCTATTGAAAATCAACAATAATTAAACGTTAATCGATAAAAGGTTAAATGAAAGGCCTTTCGATCAGCTTGTTTTCGGGTCATCTGTTATAAGCCATTTTGATTAACTGACTTTAAGTTAATAATTTAAGCGGCTTAAAAAATAATAGGACGGGAGTCAGGGGGTGTACGGACCCGGTGGCGGCATCGAAACAACGGATATCGGGTTAATGTCAGGTAGCATTGCGGCGGCGGATATTTTGCAAGATTTCGACGGCGGCATCCGGGATCGGTGTGCCGGGCCCGAAGATGGCGGCAACGCCTTGATCCAAGAGTTCTTTCCGGTCTTGTTCCGGAATAACCCCGCCGCCGACAACCAGAATATCGTCGGCCTGTTTAGCCCTTAAGGCGTTGAGGAGTTGTGGTATGAGGGTCGTATGGCCGCCGGCATGGGTCGATACACCGATAATATGGACCTGTTCATTCACCGCGTCTTGGGCCGCCTCTTCCGGTGTTTGGAACAAAGGGCCGAGGATGACGTCGAACCCGACATCGGCGAATGCGGTCGCGATGACTTTCGCCCCCCGGTCGTGGCCGTCTTGACCAAGCTTAACGACGAGCATACGCGGCGCGCGGCCTTCCACGGCGGTAAACTGGGCGACCTCATCACGGACCGTTTTGAGGCCACTGACATTTCCGAACGCGGTCCGGTAAACACCCGTAACGGTGATGTTCGGGGCTTGATGCCGGGTAAACACATCCTCTAACGCTTGGGTGACTTCGCCAACACTGGCGCGCGCCCGCATCGCTTCGATAGCACCGGCCAGTAAATTTCCTTTTCCCGAACGCGCACAGTCCCGCAATGCGTGTAAAGAATTTTCGAGGGCCACTTGATCGCGTGTGGCACGAATATGTTTCAGCCGCTCAGCTTGCTGGCGTTGCACGTCACAGGTATCGATTTCAAGCACCGCAACCACTTCTTCGGTTTCGATTTCATATTTATTGACGCCGACAATGACATCGTCGCCCCGGTCCAGGCGTGCTTGTTGGCGGGTCGCCGCTTCGGTGATTTTGCGTTGAGGCCAGCCGTCCTCGATGGCTTTGACCATGCCGCCCATGGATTCGGTTTCCTCGATGAGGCGGCGGGCTTCGTTCGCCATCGATTGTGTCAGGTGTTCGATATAGTAACTGCCACCGAGGGGATCGATAACGTCTGTAACCCCGGTTTCTTCCGCCAAAATTAACTGTGTGTTGCGCGCCAGCCGTGCCGAAAAGGGAGTCGGCAGGGATAGCGCCTCGTCAAATGAATTTGTGTGAAGGCTTTGCGTGCCGCCTAAGACGGCAGCCATGGCTTCGATCGTCGTGCGGATAATATTGTTGTAGGGATCTTTCGCGGTTAAGGAAACGCCGGACGTTTGGCAATGGGTGCGCAGCATTGAAGAACGGGGGTTCTGTGGTGAAAATTGCTGCATCAATTCCGCCCATAGCATTCGTCCGGCGCGCAGCTTTGCGACCTCCATGAAAAAATTCATGCCGACATTAAAAAAGAAACTTAGCCGTGGCGCGACGGCATCGATGGCGAGCCCCGAGTCTAACGCCGTGCGCACATAGGCCAGGCCATTGGCCAACGTAAAAGCGAGTTCCTGGACGATTGTCGCGCCCGCTTCTTGCATGTGATAGCCGGATATTGAAATCGAATTGAATTTCGGCATGTGCTCGGCGGTATAGGCAATGATGTCGCCGACAATTTTCATGCTTTGCTTGGGCGGATAGATATAGGTGTTGCGGACGATAAATTCTTTGAGGATATCGTTTTGAATCGTGCCGTTGAGTTCGGCCTGCGCAACGCCTTGTTCTTCGCCGGCAACGATAAAGGCGGCCAGGACCGGTAATACGGCGCCGTTCATGGTCATCGACACACTCATGTCATCGAGTGCGATACCGTCGAATAAGATTTTCATATCCTCGACGGTATCGATCGCCACACCGGCTTTACCGACATCGCCGGCGACACGGGGGTGGTCAGAATCAAATCCGCGATGGGTGGCGAGGTCGAAGGCAACCGACAATCCTTTTTGCCCGGCGGCGAGGTTATCGCGAAAGAACGCGTTCGACTCGGCGGCCGTCGAGAAACCGGCGTACTGGCGGATGGTCCAAGGTTTGCCGGTATACATACTGGCATGAATGCCGCGGGTGAACGGCGCAAAGCCGGGTAGGGTGTCTTGGTGTTCGAGGTCTTCAAGGTCCTGGGCGGTATAGAGGGCTTTGCCTGACAATTCACCGTTGCCGGGCAGGCCTTTTCTGTCGTCTGATGGGATGCCGGCCTGTACGGCGGCTTGCCAGTCTTTCAGGTTTTTTTTCGGAAAATCAGTCATCAAGCCGAGTATAGCGGACCCCCAAATACGGCGGGAGAGGGCTAATATCCCGCAATTTCAGGCCATTGGCGGTGATTTCCACAATATTTAGAGTTATCCACAACATATTGTGGTTTTCTTGCCTGTCACACCAGAATATTGTAGTTGATAGATGCGGTTCATGAGAATCGCGGCATTCACAGGTAGTTTGAAAAGGCAGGAATGACATGAGCGTTGAATGGACACCGGAACGGATACAGGCCCTGATGGCGATGTGGACGGAAGGCTTGCCCGCCAGCGAAATCGGCCGCCGATTAGATGTCACCAAGAACGCCGTTGTCGGTAAGGTTCACCGGCTCGGCTTGCCCAAGCGCCGGATCACCGCGCCGCCGAAAGAAACCGTCGACCGGGGCGATCTGGTCAGTCTTGAAAGCTTAAAAGCCGATATGTGCTCCTGGCCGATCGGCGATCCGGGGGATGATGATTTCCGGTTCTGCGGCAGCGAGGCGGTCGAAGGAAAGCCCTATTGCGATAAGCATTGTGCGCAGGCTTACGTTAACCCGAATAGGGAACGCAAAGATACCCAAGCCGCTTAAGCTTATTCCTCGTCCTCAAAAATGAGGGCGCCTTTCTGTTCGAGCTCTTTTGATTTACGCATGAGGCCGTTCAGTGCGGCGGCAACCTTTTCCGGTGCGACGCCGTCTTTAAGTTTATAGGCAAGATCTTCGGCCATCATTTTTTGCAGATTGTCGCTCATGTTCGAATAGAAGCGCTGCAGCAGTTTGTCATCAGTCTCGATAATTTTGAGCAACACTAAAAGTTCGTCGGGATCAGCTTCCCGGATAAAGTTTTGCACGCCGACATCATTAGCCAGCTGAAAACGGTTGGCGAATTTTTTAGCCCGGTCTTCGGGTTTTGCGACGGGCCCCCTATCTGGCATCAAAACTTTCGTCGCTTGCAGAAGAAGCGTTTTAATATCGGCGCTTGATAGCGTGACCGTCGTCTCATCGAAGGAAACATCGAAGGTATTATCACTTGATTTAACAATCGTGATTTTCATTTATTTGAACTCGATCGGGCCCGAATCATAAGCTTAGGCTGGCACAGGCCTTGAAAAATGACAAGTTTCCAGTGTTGTTTTAAATTTTTTGCTTGGCAGCGATAGGTGTGGGTGCTTTTTTAGGGCCGGTACGTTGATTTCTAAATGTACGTTGGTTTCAATATTAGTCCATTTACAATAAATAAGTTTATACACCTTCATGAGTTTTCTGGACCGACTTGCCGTTTGCAGCATCGACGATATGTCGGCCTACCGTCCGTTTTTCGTAGCGGGTAAACGGTTGGGCTGGGTCAAAAACGATTTTG
>CALINB010000347.1 GCA_938045325.1 uncultured Rhodospirillales bacterium
GATATCTCTTATGAAGAGCGCCCGCTGTCGTTTTCCCTGCTACGCGCGATCAAACTCCCCGAACAAGACGGTACCATTTTGGGCGACACGCAGTTTGTCAGTACGGCGGCGTCTTATGACGCACTCGATGACGCAATGAAGGAACGCATTGGCGGCCTTAAGGCGGTTCACAGCTACACGACACTAACCAAAGCGCGTCAGGGCCGGGAAAAAATCCGCGGCAAAACCTCGAAGGCACAAAAGAACACCGTGCCCGATTCCGTTCATCCGGTGGTCCGCACCCATCCCGACACAAAACGCAAATGCCTATATGTGAACGAAGGCTTCACGGTGAGAATCTGTGACATCCCTGAGGATGAAAGCGAAGCGCTTCTCGAAGAGTTGTTCGAACACATCAAGCAGCCGGCGTTTATGTACCGTCACCAATGGCAACCGAACGATGTCGTGATTTGGGACAACGTGCAAACCCAGCATTGCGCCGTCGGCGATTATAGCCATATCGATCCGCCGCTGTACCGCACCATGCACCGCACCGCGGTTAAAGGCTCGGTGCCGTTTTAAAGTTCACGCCAACGATGCGCGTTGATGCCAATAGCGCTCGCCTTCATTGACATCGCCCAAAACGACATCAACAGGCGATTGAAACATCGGACCGGCAAAACATACGGTATGGAACTCGCCGTTTTCCCCACACGGATCACAGCGGTCGGGTAAATCGCGCAAAAACGCTTCGTCATAAGCCCGGCCGATGAACGATCCGTCGAGCTGATCGGTATCGACGCTGACCACGCGCGCTTCTAATCCGCCGGCGATCATCTCGCGTGCCAAGGTTTGCGTGTTCTGTCCCCACAGCGGGAAAATCGGTTCGAACCCGGTGCCGCTCAGTTTATCCTCTCGATATTGACGGATGTCTTCGAGAAACAAATCGCCGAACGCAACATGGGTGACACCTTTTTCTCGGATCCGCGCAATGAACGCGCCCATCACCTCTTCGTAAACCTCGTTCGGGCACGGATCGGGTAAAAATATTTCCTCGAGCGGCAAACCGGCAGCGGCGGCTTGCGCCTGAACGACGGCCCGGTCGACACCATGCATGGTGACCTTTCGGTCATTTTCGGGACCGGTCAAACTTGAAAACAATCCGACGACCTCAACACCTTGTTGACGCAATGCATAAAGGCTCCAGGCGCTATCCTTTCCCGTGCTCCAACTGAGAACCGCTTTTTGTTCCATCATGACCGATCTTGCCTAAATGCCACCGTTACGCGACATTAGGGCGGGGAATGTTTCCGCACAACCCGCCAACCAAAACTAATTCCGCAGGTGAGGCTTATGGACTTTCACAAAAAAGATTTCGACCCCAATTTTAAGGGCATTCTGGACGGTATTCGCGTGATCGATGTTTCGCGCTTGGTCGCGGGCAATGCACTGACGAAAATGCTCGCCGATTTCGGTGCCGAGGTAATCAAGATCGAGCCGTTAACCGGCGATCCATTCCGCAATTGGCACGCGTCCGCCGTACCGCTGCATTGGAAAGAGTATTGCCGCAACAAGAAAAGCCTTAGCCTCAATCTGCGCACGGATGAAGGAAAAGAAATCCTGCACCGGCTTCTCGAGGATGCCGATTGTTTCGTCGAGAACTTCCGGCCGGGGCGACTGGAAGAATTCGGCTTCGCGCCCGATAAAATCATGGCGAAAAACGAGAAGCTGATCGTGGTCCGCCTGTCGGGGTACGGTCAGACCGGACCGTACCGGGAGTACGGCGGCTTCGGCACCCTGGTCGAGGCGATGTCGGGGTTTGCTTCACGCAACGGTTTTGCCGATCGCGAACCGGTGCTGCCGCCCTTGGCCATGGCCGATATGATCGCCGGCATCACCGGAGCGATGGCAACCTCGATGGCGCTGTATCAGCGCGACTTCAAAGGCGGAAAAGGCCAAGTGATCGATGTCTCGCTGCTGGAACCGCTCTACATGATCCTCGGCCCCGAAGCCGCACGGTATAAAATGAGCGGCACGGTGCGCCAACGTTCCGGCAGCTCATCGCAAACCTCGTGCCCGCGCGGTGTGTACGAGACGAAGGACGGCAAATGGGTGTCCATGTCGGCGTCCATTCAAACCATGGCGCACCGCTTGTTCCGCGCCATCGGCCGCGAAGACATGGTAGACGATCCGCGCTATCACACCAACGCGGACCGCATTCAACGGCGCGAAGAAGTCGACGGAATCGTCGGCGGCTTCATCAAGCAAAAGACGCTCGATGAAAATCTCGCGTTTTTCCGTAAAAACCAAATCACCGTCGGCCCGGTATTCGATATCAGTCAGATCGTCGAGGATGAACACTTTAAGGAACGCGAAATCATCGTCGATCTTCCCGACGACGACCTCGAACACATGCCGATGCATAACGTGGTGCCGCGTCTGTCGGAAACACCGGGCGGCTTTAAACGCCCCGCCCCCGCGATCGGCGAACACAACGCGGAAATTCTCGGCGAGCTCGGCTACGACGAAGCGGGTCTCGACAAGCTTCGTGAAAACAACGTCATTATATAAAGGACAGATTGATGCAGGATCATATCGAATACCACAAATTCCGCGACGGCCTCGTACTGCGTTCCATGCTGTTCGTACCGGCCAACGTTGATAAGTTTGTTGCCAAGGCACATACGCGCGGTGCGGATGCAATCATCCTCGATCTCGAAGACAGCATCGCGTTGGCCGAAAAGGCGAGCGCGCGCACATGCGTGACCGAAGCCGCCACCAAGGTGTCGCAAAACGGCGCCGATGTGTTTGTGCGCATCAATAGTCCATTGCGCCTCGGCATTCCCGATCTCGAAGCCGTCATCGGCCCCGGCATTCGCGGCATCCTGATCCCGAAATGCGACGGACCGAGCCATGTCCGCCTGATCGCCGACGCCATCGCGGAACTGGAAGCCGAACGGGGCATGGATATCGGCAGTACGCTCTTAAGCGCACGCATCGAAACCGCGGACGCGTTTTTCAAGATGGAAAAAATCGCCAAGGCACATCCCCGTTTGGCTGCGTTCGGGTTGGGCAGCGAAGATTTCACCCTTTCCATCGGTGTCGAACCGAGCGTTGAGACATTATTATATCCGAAACAATGCTCGATTATCGCGGCGCGCGCCGCCGGTGTCATTCCGCTTGGCCTCGTCGGTTCGGGCGCCGATTACACCCGCATCGACGAGCTGCGTGAAACGGTCCGTAAATCCAGGCAATTCGGGTTTGAAGGATCGTCCTGCATCCATCCCGCCGTGGTGCCAATCCTCAACGAAGAGTTCAACCCGGCACAGGATGAAATCGACAACGCGCGGAAAATTATCGATCTCTTTGCCGAATCCATCGCCGCGGGCAAGGCCGCAGTCGAAATCGACGGCAAAATGGTCGATTATCCCATCGTCTATCGCGCGGAAAACCTGATTAAAAAGGCCGATGCCATCGCCGCCAAGGAAGCCCGGATGAAAGGATAACTGCCGGCATCCGCGCGACCATAACCGGGGGCTGCGTGCGGTGAAGACAAACCGGATTTCCTGGTTTAAAATGTCCTTAACAGTGACAAAAGACTAAGGGAGATACCTTCATGAGAGCCGTTGCCCCCGAAGACGCCAGAAAATCCGAATACCAACGCGAAGGCGGAACCGGTATCCGCCACGACTATTTCGGCCAGAAAAGCGATCTCGATCAAAACCCGCAAGGGTTCCTGGTCGAGCGGTCCTACCCGAATCCGGTGATCAACCCGCACTTTCATGACGTCGATCAGTTTCAGGTCGTGGTCGAAGGATACGGCCGCATCGGCAAACGCCAAGTGAAACCGGTTTCCTTTCATTATGCCGACGCCTACACGCCCTACGGCCCGATTATCGGCGAAGAAGAAGGCATCTCGTTCTTTACGCTGCGTAACTGCGCGAGCGGCGGTCACTGGACCATGCCGGGCAACAAGCAGCACATGCCGGGCCGTGCCGGGCGCAACGTCGCGCAGGTGTTCGACACCGACCTTTCCGGTCTCAAGGACGGCGAAGTGAAAACCGAAGATTTGATCGAGCGTTTTGAAGACGGTTTGCAAGTGCGCGGTTATCACCTCGGTCCGAACGCGGAAACAGACGCCTTGCCGTCCGACGGCGGCGGGCAGTATCACGTCGTCGGCAGCGGCTATCTGCTCGACGGCGACAAAAAGCTGCCGCGCAAATCGGTCATTCGCGTTAATCCGGGCGAAGATACGGCACACTACAAAGCCGGCCCCGAAGGGGCGTCCGTGCTATGCATGCAATACCCGTTCCCGACGGACCGTCCGGGATCGGACCCGAGCAAGATGAAACGCGGCGAATACGTCGAACTCCGCAATGGCGGGCATTAATACTGTCCCATGAATTTATCCGTAACGTCGATCGACGCGAAAACACTTAAGTCTTACCTGCATGACGGCGAGGAAATCGCGCTCTTGGATGCGCGCGAGGAAATGACGTTCGACAAGCGTCATATTCTCATGGCGTCGTGCGTTCCCTTGGGCCGAATCGAGGCCATTGTCGATGCCTTGATCCCGCGCCGCGCGGCCCGCGTCGTCTGGTGCGACGACGGCGACACAGTCGGCGGCAAAGGCTTGGCGCAACGCGCGGCCGAACGCATGGCGACGTTGGGGTATACGAACGTCGCCGTGCTTGACGGCGGCATTCAGGCGTGGGACGACGCCGGGTATCGCATATACTCCGGCGTCCATGTGCCGAGCAAAGCGTTTGCCGAAGTCATCGAACACGCGGATGAAACGCCGCATATCGATGCATCCGAATTAAAAGCGATGATGGACGGCGACACTGACATGGTGTTGTTCGATAGCCGCTCGTACGAAGAATACCACGTCGACAGCATCCCTGGGGCCCACAGCGTGCCGGGCGCCGAACTGGTTTACCGGTTCGCCGAGCTGGTTCCTTCAAAAGATACCACCGTTGTCGTCAATTGTGGCGGGCGGACGCGCTCGATTATCGGGGCTCAGGCGCTGATCAATGCCGGTGTGCCGAACAAAGTCGTGTCACTCATGAACGGCACGCAGGGCTGGCATTTGGCCGGCTACGAAGTCCGCAAAGGCGCAACCAGCACCTTGCCCGACGTGACCGGCGATGGGCTGAAAACGGCCAAGGATTTCGCCGCCAATGTCGCGACACGTTTTGCTGTTCAAGCCATCGATAAGAAAACCCTCGATCAATGGCGCCAGGAAGAAGACAAACGCGCACTCTACGTGCTTGATGTTCGTACCCGCGAAGAATACGAATCCGGTCACGCACCCGGCGTGAAGCACATCCCGGGCGGGCAGCTCATTCAGGAAACCGACCGCCACCTCGGCGTTTGGGGCGCGAGGGTCGTCTTAGTGGATGATGCCGGTGTGCGCTCGGTCATGACGGCATCGTGGCTCAAGCAAATGGGCTGGGACGCCTCCACGATTACTTTGGACGAGATCGGCGGCGCTTCGGAAAAAGGTGCCTACGCACCAAAAACCCTCGGCCTCGATACCGCTAATGCGGATTTGATCGAACCCGCCGCGCTCAAAGACATGCTTGATGCGGGTACCGCCGCCGTGATCGACCTCGATTGGAGCCGCGCTTACTACCAGGGGCACATTCCGGGTGCGCATTACATTATTCGCTCACGCCTCGCGGATGACATCGGCAACGTTCCCGACGCGGATACACTTGTGATTACGTCACCCGACGGAACCCTCGCGCAACTCGCCGCCGATGAAGCGGCCGAACACACCAACGCATCCGTAAAAGTCCTCAAGGGCGGCACGAATGCGTGGAAAGCAGCCAACCTGCCGATCGAAGAGGGCCCTACCAATATGGCCAGCAAGGCCGAAGATCTTCGCCTGCGCGCGCGCGAGCTGAATGTCGATAAAGAAGAAGCGATGCGCGAATACCTCGCCTGGGAGATCGAACTGGTCAATCAAATGGCGACGGACGAGGATCAGCGCTTTACGGTGAAGGCTTAATTTTCCGAAATTGCTCATATTAATTTTCAGGGGAAAAGGCTCTTTCGCCTTTTCCCCTGAAAATGGTGGGCACGACTGGGATTGAACCAGTGACCCCCTCGATGTCAACGAGGTGCTCTCCCGCTGAGCTACGCGCCCTTAAGGGACCCGGTTTTAGTCCGTTTCAGGCATCCTTGGCAAGCCGCCCCGTAAAACAAACGGCGGCGGCGGCTGATTTAGCCAAAAATCAGCGAGATTGCCCTCAAAACGGGGCTGCAAAATCATTGCGCCTGACTGCCGCAGCCGTTAACACTTAGAGCTATAATAGACGTTAAAGACAAACAAAACCGGGCCGAGGATAAGCCGTTTGAACGATACCCCACCAGCAATGGATGACAAGAACGAGCCGAAACGCCCCGCGGCCTTCGAGATTTTCAGGCCAGCCGAACAAACCGTGCCGCTGGTCTTCGCCTCACCCCATTCCGGTGCGTTTTATCCGCCGGAGTTCATTACCGCCGCCAAGCTCGACCCGTTGCACCTGCGCCGTTCCGAAGATGCGTTCATGCATGACATTTTCAGCGCCGCGTGTGATTTCGGCGCGCCGTTAATCGCTGCAAACTATCCGCGCGCCTTTGTCGATCCTAACCGGGAGCCCTACGAGCTGGACCCGGATATGTTTTTCGATCCCCTGCCCGATCACGTGAACACCGCGTCCCCCCGAGTCGCCGGCGGTCTTGGCACGGTTGCCCGCGTCATTGCCAACGGCGAGGATATTTACGCCGAGAAAATGCCGTTCGCCGAAGCCGAACGGCGAATTGAAAACTATTACGAACCGTACCATGCGGCCCTCGAAAACTTGCTCGCCGAAACGCAAGATAAATTCGGCGCTTATCTTCTTATCGATTGCCATTCAATGCCGTCGATCGGCGGGCCGATGGATAACGATCCCGGATTACACCGGGTCGATTTTGTGCTTGGCGACGGATACGGCACATCGTGCAACCCGGGCGTCACTCATCTTGCGGAGATGGCCCTCAAGGATCTCGGTTTCGTGGTAACCCGGAACAATCCTTATGCCGGCGGGTATACGACACGCCATTACGGCCATCCGGCCCGCAACCGGCACACTCTGCAAATCGAAATCAACAGAGGCCTCTATATGGATGAGCGAGCCATTGAGCGGGGCCCCGGTTTCGCCGGTTTGGTCGAAAAAGTGAACGTCCTCATCGCGGCCCTCGCCAATATCGATGCGGCATTATTAACCACCCCGCTGGCGGCGGAATAACCACCGCACGCCCCCGATTTCCGGCATTTTTTAATCAGCCCCGTTTGGCACGCCGCTTGCGTGGAATAAAGCAAGTTGTGGTTTTTTGTCATGAGGTGGGTCGTGACGTGGATACTGAGAATTCTGGGTGCAAGCGCCCTGTTGACGCTGTTTTCCGGTACGGTGCCGGCCTGGGCCTATGGCATGCAAGCCCTTGAAAATACTTGGACATTATGCGCTCAACACATACAAAAACAGGAACGGGAAAAGCGCATTCCACGCCGGCTGTTACGCGCGGTCGCACTGGCGGAATCGGGCCGCTGGCATCCGGATACGGGGGAAATTTCTGCCTGGCCCTGGACCGTTATGGCCAAGGGCAAGGGCCGTTTTTTTGACAATAAACAACAGGCCCTGCGCTGGGTCCGCAAGCTGCAGGCCGAAGGAGTCACCAATATCGACGTCGGCTGCATGCAGGTGAACCTCTATCATCACGGCTTTCAGTTTCCGAGCCTCGAACACGCCCTTGATCCCGAACACAACACGGCATACGCAGCAAAATTCCTGCGCGAAAAATTCACGGCAGCACGCTCCTGGACGGTTGCGGCGGGTCATTATCACTCGACTAATCCGGATAAAAATACGCCCTACCGGCGCAAAGTCTTGAAGTTTTGGCATGGCCCCTCGCGTGATCCCAGCAAGCGGCACCTTCAAGCCGACAACAAATCAACGATGCCGCCACATCATCTTGCGCGCATTAAACACCACAACATGAAATTGAAATTAAAGCGCGCGGCACAAATGCGTGATAAAAAGAAAGTGGCCATCAACCATGACCTCATGACGAAGTTGAATACCCGCTTTCAGCAAAACCTTGCCGGGCTTTCCACATCCCTGCAAATGCCGGGCGATACACAAGCCGCAGCACCTGACCCATCGGCTGCATTTAAAAGCAAACGGTCGGTCAAAAAAATCATTCGGCGGGGCGGCAACGGCATGACCAAAACATTTGCCCGAAAACGCCGGGCGCAGCTTGATCTCTGGCGGCGGACAAAAGCCTGGCGGGCGCATCAGTCAGACGGCTAAGTCAGACGATAGAGTCCGGCACTTATACTGCCAAAAGCATATGGATTCAGCCGTGTGCCGCACCGGGTATTGAACCGGCTCGCAATCCCCTGGATACTAAGGAAAAGAACAAACGTCCCAGGAGGAATCCATGAAGTGGATCATTATTGCCGCGTTGCGGCTATCCATCTATCTCGGCGCCATCGCGACGATTGCGACCGGCGCGCTTGTCGGATATGTCGGCGGCCTGAATATCGAGAACTTTGCCGTCACGGGGTATGCAGGCGCCGTCGTCGGCGGTGTTGTGGGTACGCTTGTCGCCGGTTTGGTCTTTGGCACCCTCACGGTTCTGCTGGATATTCGCGACAACCTCGTCGTCATCCGTGAGCGCACGCCGCTCACTCCCGGCGAGGCGGCCTTCCGGGAAACACCGCGGTCCGCGCCAACTCGCCCGGCACCGTCACAGGAAGAAGCAGCATCTGAACCGGCGCCGACCGGGGAAAGCCGCAAAGAACCGTTTCTCAGCAAATCTTAAATGATCCGCGAATAACTCTCTTGGCTGACGAAAACTCAACACCCAACACAACCAGCGCAACACCGACGGTAACGTTCAAAGCATCCGGCGTCACCCTTCCCTGGGACCCGTCGTTTTCGACGATCCTCGAATTTGCCGAGGAGAACGGCTTGGATCCGGTTTACGGTTGCCGCGACGGGTTTTGCCATTCCTGTATGTGCACGCTCATCAGCGGCGAAGTCGCCTACACCAATCCGAGCATGGTGGTCATGCCTGACGAAGGGCAGGTGTTGATCTGCTACTCTTACCCAATAACCGACGTCGTTATTGACGTTTGAGCCAACCTATTCTTCTATAAGGGCGCAACGAATGAGGTTAACGGCGATGCGTTCTCTTTTACTCTCCGCAATAATTTTATGTTTTGCCTCAGCGAGCCTGCAGGCCGAGCCCGTGCGCACACCGCATACCGAAGCCGAACTTGTAAGCGAAACCCTCTCACTCGAACCCGGCAAATCCGCTTGGATTGCGTTGCGGTTAAATTCGAAAAAAGGCTGGCATACCTATTGGCGCTATGCCGGCGACTCCGGGCTGCCGACAACAATCGCCTGGCAATTGCCGCCGGGCTTTAAAGCCGGTTCCATTCAATGGCCCATGCCCGAACGCTTTAAACTCGGCCCGCTACTGAATTATGGCTATCACGGCGAGGTGTTGCTTCTCACCAAAATCGAAACACCCGCCAAGCAACCCATCAGCACAAACGTAACCTTGCGGGCGAAAGCGAATTGGCTGGCATGCGAAAAAATCTGCGTACCGGAGCAAGCCGAACTGAGCCTGACCCTGCCCGTCGAAAACACCAAACCGGCAACCGACAAGCGATGGTACCCGAAATTTGAACAAACCCGAAAGAACACGCCGCAACAGTTTTCCGGGGTAACGGCCTTTCAGGTTCAAGGCAAACAGCTATCCGTGACACTCAAATTACCCAACATGAAACTCGGTGAAATTCGCGATGCGGAATTTTTCCCGCACCGTTTCGGCGTGATTAGTCATGCCGCATCCCAGACCTGGGCGGTGACCCCGGACGGGGTCGTGATGCGGCTAACCGCCGGCCCACTGGTGAACGAAAAAATGCGGGAAATTACCGGAACCGTTCGGCTGTCCTTTAAAGTCGGTGAAAAGACCTTAAATAAATCATATGATGTATCAGCCGCCCATCAAGATACCGCTTTATAATTTTGGCTCCCTCAAACAAAGGAACAACGTCATGCGCATGAATTCAGTTGAACGAATATTGAAAGCAGCCGTGTTCGGCTTTGCGGTTCTATCGTTCGCATCGATGCCGTACGCATCCCAAGCCGCACCGAGCACTCCACGAGAGCCACGGGCCGGTGTGGACCGGGTGGCGCGTTGACGGGCGGTCGATGAGCTGGAATTCGATGGCCTGGGCCTGAGTGTGCGGGGAGAAAGCCGAGTGAGCCAGC
>CALINB010000348.1 GCA_938045325.1 uncultured Rhodospirillales bacterium
AGACGGGATCACCGCCGCCGGTTTGATCAGCTTCTTGGTCGCCCAAGCAGCCTCTTCCGGCCCCATGGTGTTGACGTCACCGATGTTCATGACGGCGAGGTTCGCTTTGTAATAGCGCCGCACGATGGTATCCATGTCCGAGATGTGGCCAGTGTCGGCAGAGAGATAGACCGTCAATCCGTTTGAGAATTTGAGAATGAATCCGCTGTCGGGACCGACGTAAACAGTCAAACCGCTTTTCTTGAGCGATTTCGCCAGGTCCTTATCGATCACGAAGGGGGCATTGGCGCCGTTCGCGTGTTCGGTCGCAATGGTTGCGACGGTAACACCGCCGAATTTCATTTTGCCGCCCGGGCGCAACCGCTTCACGAGCTTTTTCGCTTTCTTTTTATCGACGCCGGCATTGACCATACGGGTGCGCAAGTAAGCCCGCATTTGCCCCGCAGCGAGAATGTAGGTTTACAAGCTCGATGCCGCCGGGTTCGCCTGGGCGGATTGGATGAAAAGCATCGGTATCTCCATGGCATCCGCGGCCGCCGGGGCGGCATCCGACAAAGTCATCAAAGGCATGAGTGTCGGAAAATATGCGGGCTATGCCCTTGCCGGGGCCTCGTCGGCGGCGACGGTCGGCGCGACCCAAGGAGCGGATATCGGAAGTAATCTTTCGTTCGCACTGTCGAAAAATAAAAAGAAAAAACTGCATGCAAATGGTTTGATTCCGACCAAGACCATGATCATGCGGGTTTTTCCCAAGGGCAAACGGGGTGTCAAAAAGAATAAAGCGATTTGCATCGTACCGATCACATCCGAAACGATCTACATCAGCCGTAAACATAAGAAGTGGAGTTCGAAATATAATCGTTTCGCTTGTGGTTATTTACCGAATGGAACGACGCATTACGGTAAATTTTCGACATCGAACGGCAAGTGCTTGAGCTTCGATCGCAAAAAGAAACGGACGGTCGTCAGAAGTTGTCGCAGCAAGTATACCAATTGGCTGCACAGTCAAATCACCGGCGCGCTGATGATCGACTTCGGCAATTCGAAAAACAATAACCGCTGCCTCACGGCCTTGAAAAATAATAAAGTGGGGGTTCGAAAATGCGGTAAGGCCGGTAAGCCGAAAAACAAATTTCAGAAATGGGTTTATGTCGGCGGCGGCTTGTTCCAAAACGACGGCGCCAAAAATTGCCTTGCGATTAACAGCGGCAATCAAGTCGTGATGCACAATTGTACGGATAAAAAGAACAACAAATTGGTGGCTAGCGCTTGGCAGGTTAAGCCGCGTTAACCGCTTACGACATCCCCGATTGAGTCATCCACTCGGTCGGGATTTCGCGGCCGACACCTTGTTCTTTTGCTTTGCGATACAGCAACGCGCCGACGGCGGTGAACTGCAAGCCGATCCCAACCGTATTGAGGTACATCGTTACTTGATCGTCGTTCTCACGGCCCTTGGCGTTTCCGGCCAGCAGGTCGGCGAGGGTCGGTAGCTTGTCGACGGCAGCATCTTTTGCAAAAGATTGGTTTTTGCCGGTTTGTTCCGGATGCTCGAGGCCGTGGGTCGTGGTGAAGATCGGCTCGGCGGTCGCGGTGTGTGCAACGGCGATGTCGGCGGCATGCACCGCTTCGGGCGGAATCTCGAATTGCGTGATGCAGCCGATATGTACGCCGGGTTTCGCCCATGCCGGATCGAATACATGGGCGCGCGCATTGGTCGCGCACAAAATAATATCCGCGCCCTCGACGGCCTCGTCGGCCGAGTTGACGTCGACGACGTTCACGCCGTATGTCTCGCTGGTTTCGCGGGCAAACTTAGTGCGGTTCTGCCCCGTCGGGCTGTAGCATTTAATAACATCCACATCGCGCACCGCGGCCACTGCCGGGACTTGCTTGTCCGCTTGCTTGCCGCAGCCGAGCAGGGCGACGGTTTTGGCATCCTTGCGGGCCAGATACTTGATGCCGAGCGCGGTCGTTGCTGCAACCCGGGTCGGGTTGGTGACGCCGTCGGTGAAGAACATCAAGGGCGCTGTGGTTTCCGTCGAGAGCAGAACCCCGAGCCCCGTATAGCGTTCGCCGGGAACCGCCGGCAGCTTCTTGCGCCGCAGTTGTCCATTAACCTCGAAGAAATGATGCATGTCGGACGTGATGCGCACACAGCTGACGCCCGCGTTCGGGATCAGGCCGTCCATGGATTTCAAAATATACATGGTGTCGTCCTTAACGCCGGGCGAGACCAAATCCATGCGGTCGCGGAACGCCGCTTCGCCTTTGCCGAGTTCGGTGTAGGCGCTTTCCAGCGCTTCGATGCAATCGGGCACGTTGAGAAGTTGGCGCACGTCGTCGTTACTCAGAAGAAGAGTCATGACATCTCCGCTTGGGTCAGCCAGTCGGTGGGAATGTCGTTGCCGGCGTTCAGCTCTTTCGCTTTTCTGTGCAGCAGTGCGCCGACAGCGGCGAACTGAAGCCCGATGCCGAGGGTATTGACGAAGCCGGTGACTTGTTCGTCGTTCTCACGGCCCTTGATATTACCGCAAATCAGATCGGCCAGCGTCGGCAGTTCCCGAATGCCGGAGTCCGCGGCGAACGTGCTCTTTTTGCCGTTGACGGTCTCTTCTTCGATGCCGTGTGTGGTGACGAAGGGGGACTCGCCGGTCTTTGTGTGACAAATGACGACATCGGTGGCGCGCACGGCCTGCGGGTCCATTTCGGAAGACTTGATGCAGCCGTAATGCAGGCCCGGCTTTATCCAGTCTTTGGTGAAGATCGGCGATTTGCTGTTGGTGGCGCACAGACTAACATCGGCATCTTCGATGGCCGCTTCGGCACTATCCACGGGCACCACGTTCGCGCCGTATTGTTTGGATGTACGCGCAGCAAATTCCTCGCGGTTTTCTTTCGTCGTACTGAAACATTTAATGACGTCCAAGTCGCACACGGCCGAAACGGCGGGCACGACTTTATCGGCTTGATTGCCGGAACCGAACAATGCGACCGTTTTCGTGTTTTTACGTGCGAGGTATTTGACGCCCAAGGCCGTGGTCGAAGCAACCCGAGTTGGATTCACATAACCGTCGGCATAAACCAGCAGCGGCTCCGTGGTTTCGGTCGAAAATACGAGGACGAACGAGGTGTAGCGTCCGCCGGGCGCGGCCGGCAATTTGCGCTGCCGCAACTTGCCGTCGCGCTCGAACACTTCTTTGATGTCGGAGGTGATCCGCACCGCGCCGACGCCGAGGCTCGGGATCAGGCCGTCGACGGATTTCAGCATGTAATAGTCGCCGATATTTTGCGACGGGCCGATCAGCTCGAGCCGGTCGCGAAAAGCGGCCCGGTTCGTGCCGAGTTCCCGATAAGCTTCTTCCAGGGCCCCGATACACTCGGGCACACTCAGCAGTTCGCGCACATCGTCGTTGGTGAGAAAAATCGTCATGCTGTTGAATTCATATAGCTCGGCGGGGTTAAAAAATATCCTACGCCGATCTTAGCGGGAAAAATGCGCGAACGCCAATATCCGGATCGGCCGGTTCGTGCTGATCGAACCGGCCGCCGGTGTGTTATTTCATGACGAAGATATTGCGCTTGGCATTGACGCCGAAAGGGCGGCCTTTTGGCCCGACCGAAATGGCGGTCAGCTCACCCGAGGCTTTTTTCCAACTTTTGCCGGTCCAGCTCCAGACGGGATAGCCGAAACGGCCTTTCTTGCCGCCGACGAGCCAGGCTCGACCGTTGGCACCGATGCCAATATCGATGGCTTTCGGGGCCTTAAGCTGACGCCAACGGCGGCCGTCAAATCGGAAAGTGCCGCCTTTGTTGTTGACGACCCAGGCGTTGCCCTTGGGGCCGACGGCGATCCGCACGGCGCTGCCGTTGATCTTGCGCCATTGCTTGTTTTTTTCGAGACGGTAAATGCCGTGGCCGCCGGCTTCTTTCTTGCCGCCAATCACCCAAACATGGCCGCGCGCCCCGACGCTGATATCGACGGCCTTCGGCCCCTTGATGGGAAGCCAGCGGCGGCCGTCATAGCGGAAGATGGCGCCTTTGTTGTTGACGACCCACGGATAACCTCTGGAGCCGACAGTAATGCGCATGGCGCTGCCTTTGATCTTGCGCCAACGCTTGTTCTTATCGAGGCCGAAAATGCCGAATCCGCCGGCTTCTTTTTTGTTGCCAATAACCCAAACGCGCCCGTTCGCCCCAACGCCGATATCGGTTGCGCTGCCTTTAATCCGCTGCCAACGTCCGGTCAATTTGGCCGACGATGACGTCTTTTTATTCGAAGCGGATTTGATCGGCGTGTTTAAGGCCGCCGTCGCGAGCTTGGGAAACGTTTTCATGAATGCCGACGACGGTTTCAGGTTGTGGTTGGCGATGATCTGGCAGCCCATCAATTCGGTCACGCCTTCTTCCGTCTTCGCCATGCGGTTCAGGTTCGGCGGATACTTCGCCGTCGCCAAGGCATTTTGGAGTTTCGGCCGGGCATTGGCGATTTCGGTCACCTGATCGATGGCGATGGTCGCGATCATCATGCTTGCGGTGATGATGATTTGCGGGCCGGCGCTACCGGCGACTTGTAACACGCCGGCTGCCGATTGTGACGCGGCCCGTGATGCACCGATAACAACGGATTTCGTCGCTTGCTTGATAATCGAGCTGGCGGCGGCTTTCGCGAGTTTGTTCACGGCGAATTCCGCGGCTTTACCGACAGCGATTTCAGCGGCCGTGCGCGCGCCCCAACGATAAATCTGGCTGGGGTCCGTGACGGAATCGGTATTGGTTGCGATGTTCAAGCCGAGCGAGACAATATCGCCGATGATCGGAACCGCATCGCCGACGAGCCTGTCGGCTGCTTCCGCAAGGGCTGTGTCGAGGACCCCCATACCGATTGAATTCGCCAGTGCGAGTGACGTGAAGTCCGGCGGAACCGTGCCGTAGTCGAACAGCACGGCCATGCCGCTGTTG
>CALINB010000349.1 GCA_938045325.1 uncultured Rhodospirillales bacterium
CTGTTGCGACGATCATTAGCAACGAACGCAGACTTTGAAAACCAATGTGCGTGGTCTTCAGGGTACGGGGGAAAGCGATGCCGAGGACGGCGAGCAGCATAACGATATGGAACACATACCGCGCCCAGACGACTTGGGTAATCGAATAGTCCGCCGATAAGGTTTTGGCGAAAATATTGACGCTGGCGAGGAAGAAGCAGCCGAACAACATCCACAGGATGCCTTTTGCCGCCGACTGCGGCCCCCGTTTAGGGGCCTTCATCAGCAGGCAAGCGAAGTTTACGCAAGGGAAACGGCTTACCGGCGTTCTTGATGAGCGCGTCTTCGTTGATATCCACGCCAAGACCTGGCGCCGTCGGAATCGGAATATATCCGTTCGTCGGTTTCAATTGGTTCGGCGAGACCTCATCGCCGAGCTCGACGAAGGGGAGGAAATATTCCGTGATGATGAAATTCGGCATTAAAGCGGACGCCTGAACCGTCGCCGCCAACCCGAGCACGGTTGAGTTATAGTTATGCGGCGACATGGCCACATAATGGGGCTCGGCCATTGCCGCGATTTCCTTCATCTCTAATATTCCGCCAACGCTCGCGATATCGACATTGAGAATATCGGCTGCCATCGCATCCAGCACCGGTCGCACGCCGGCTTTGGCGTAAATTGCCTCACCGGTGACCACAGGCAAGCTGATCTTGGCGCGGATTTCGGCCAAGGCATCGACGTTTTCCCACATGCAGGGCTCTTCGAAATAATACGGATTAAACTCGGCATAGCGGTCGGCCAAACGAATGGCATGCATCGGTGCCAGGCGGCGATGCAAATCGAGCAGAATATCGACATTCGGTCCAACGGCTTTACGTACGGTCCCGAGAATTTCAACAGAGTAGTCTTCCTGCTCACGGGAAATGTGATTACGCCACGGTCCCGTAACCGGATCCATTTTGATCGCATCAAACCCATCTTTAACGACTTTTTCCGCAGCCTTGGCGTAATCCTTGGCACTGGTCATCTTGTAGTACCAGCCGTTGGCATAAACCCGGATTTTGTCGCGCACCGGGCCACCGAGAAGGTTATAGACCGGCTGATTAAGCGCTTTGCCGCAAATATCCCACATCGCCGTCTCGATGCCCGAAACAGCGCTGTAAAATTCGAGTGAGCCGCGCCGCTGCGCGTAATCATCGAAGGCGATTTGTGTGAAATGCTTGATTTGAAATGGATCGCGCCCGATCAAATATCGCCCCAATTCTTCGACATGAGCCGTCACCGCCCGGTCGCGGTCGTATTGCGAATATGCTTCACCCCACCCGACAACGCCATCATCGGTCTCGACCTTGACGTAAACCCAGTTTTTACGCCAGCCCGGGTGAACTGGAAAACATGTGACCGCCTTAACCTTCATCGCTTCTATCCTTTTCTATTTTCAGGTAGCCAATCTTTAATGGCTTGAAAATCGACCGAACGGCCAAGGCCGCGGCGCATGTTTTCAAGCCAGAATACCTCTTCAAACAACACGTTGGGGCCGATATTGATCGTTGGGCCGTAATTTAGCAAGAACCAGGTTTGCTGTTTGCGTTCGACGGATTCAATGATCAGGTTTTCGATCCCGACCAATTCAATAAGCTCGTGCATACGATCTGCGGTCGGCGCCTTGCCGTCTTTACCGAGAACCACATCCACTTCGCCTTCTTCGATGATGACAAATTTCGCCCCGGCGTCTAAAAGCGCCTTGATATCCTTGGATGCCGCTTTCGGATCGAGTGGCTCAGTGGGCGTTTTGATCCCCCATTCGAGCAACACATCAAAGCCCTTCTTCGCACATTGCTCGACCTTATTCATTTTTTCCTGTTCGGAAATCTCAAGATAATTGGTCGAGACCTCAATCGCGCTGCAACCCGCGTCATATAAGTAATCGATTAATCTGTCCCAATGACCTTGCAGATGACAAATCTCGCCGGTCGTACCGCCGGTCAGCGTTTTAACGTCATAAGACTTGTACAGCTTAATCTGCTCGAGGAATAAGTCTTCCGAATAAAATCGCGGATTGTAATTGCGGAACTTCACGTAATCGATCCAGGCCGCACCGGTCTCCAGATAAGCATCGATCATTTTCAGGCCATAACCCGGATCACGCACTAGCGTGAGGCCCGACTTCCGCGGTTTATCTTCCCGTTCGATAATTTCAATAAAATCGAGAGCGTATTTCATTTCTAAGACCCCTAACCTCTAAATGTGTTTCGAGCGCCCACCATCAACCTTGATCTCAGTGCCGGTGATCATCTTGCCCCGTTTCGAGGCCAAATAGACGACCGCCCCCGCGACGTCTTCCGCATCAACCGGCTCACCCAAAGGCACCAGCTCACGCAACCACGCCTCGGCGTCTTTTTCGCTTAAGCCTCGTTCTTTGGCGGTGATCTCGATCAACTCGTCGAAACGCCGGCCTGACGTAAACCCGGGCGTGACCACATTGACCGTAATGCCTTTCGGCCCCAATGAACCGGCAAGACTTTTCGAAAAGCCGTGAGTCGCGGCGTTGATCGCCCCGGCCATCGCCGCCCAAGGAACCGGTTCCTTACCGTGCAAACCTGAGAGATTAATGATGCGGGCATGGTCGGACTTTTCAAGGTATGGCAAAGCCGCTTCGCACACGGCCATCAGGCCCAACGGTTTTGCATCGAGCCGGCGCATCCACTCATCATGAGATACCGCGCCCAAACCACCGCGCTTCGATCCGCCCGCGGCATTCACGACGATATCAAGCCCGCCCAATGCTTTGGCCGCATCATCGACGGCTTTCTTGACCCCTTCGTTCAAGCCGAGATCGGCAATCACCATCACGAACGTATTATCCGGATAGCGTTTTTCGAGATCAGCCAGCACTTCGGAACACAGCTTCTCGTCGCGCGCAAATAGCGCCACGGCGGCACCTTCCTTTGCGAACTCCTCGACACACGCCTTACCGATCCCGCGGGTCGCACCCGAGATAAATGCCTTCTTGCCCTTTAAACCTAAATCCACTTTCTCGCCTCCCTTTTTCTGTAGTTTTATTTTTTTAGCTCAAGTGTAACACCGTTGTTCTGTTCCCACAGCTTCGCGACACAGGTTTGATCTTCCATGGCGCCGATCTTTTCAGACGCTTCCGTCCACAGCGCGCTGCACCGTTCGGCAACGGGCGCGAAGGCACCAATAGCATTGGCCATATCGACGGTGATGCGGGTGTCTTTGGCAAGCAAGGTTAAGTCCATGCCAGTGCCGAACTTGCGCGTGAGAATATGAGGGATGACT
>CALINB010000350.1 GCA_938045325.1 uncultured Rhodospirillales bacterium
GGCGAAAACTTACTGAAAATTTTACTGTCGAACGCCCAAAACCCTCATCCGATTTAAAATCCGAAGACGGATCGCGCAAATGGCTCTTGAAATTCGAAGATGGCCACGAAGCCGAAACCGTCTTTATACCCGAAGACGACCGTGGTGCCCTTTGTGTCTCTTCTCAAGTGGGCTGCACCCTCACCTGCACCTTTTGTCATACCGGCACACAACGGCTGGTACGCAATCTCAGTACACCTGAAATCGTCGGCCAGTTCATGGTCGCCCGCGATGCCATCGGCGAATGGCCAAGTGACCGCGATGACCGTCTGCTGACGAATATCGTCATGATGGGCATGGGTGAACCGCTGTTCAATTATGACAACGTCGCCAAGGCGCTGACGATCATCATGGACCAAGAAGGTATTGCTCTGTCCAAACGGCGGATCACCCTATCAACATCGGGGGTCGTGCCAATGATCGAAAAGGTTGGCCATGAACTCGGCGTCAAGTTGGCGATTAGTCTGCATGCGGTGACGGATGAATTGAGAGACGTCCTAGTCCCGATCAATAAAAAATACCCGATCGCCGAATTGATGCAGGCTTGTCGTGATTATCCGGGTGCTAGCAACGCTCGGCGGATTACGTTTGAATACGTCATGCTGAAAGGCATCAACGACTCCGAGGACGATGCCCGTAAGCTCGCGCAATTGGTTGCGGGAATCCCGGCCAAATTTAATTTGATACCCTTCAACCCTTGGCCCGGCTCCATTTACGAATGTTCAAGCAACAATGCCATGAGGCGGTTTTCAGAAATCCTAAATAAGGCCGGATATTCCGCTCCGATCCGCATGCCGCGCGGACGCGATATTTTGGCGGCCTGTGGACAACTTCGCACCGAAAGCATCAAATCGCGCCGCCCCACCCCTTCGGCGCTGGCGCCGCAGCCACAAACCTAGGGTTTCCCCTAGGCTTACGGTAAAGTTTTAAGGGATTTCCCTAATACATTGATATGTTTCTGATTTTCAGAAACTTTCTATCTGGACTTAGCAGTCCCAGACCAGTAGATTTATAAATGGACCATGTGGTCCTAAAACAGCATGACGAATTGCCCCTTTCGGTGCGGACACCCTGCCGTCCAGAACCGGTTTCTCTTCGGGGCACATAACCCGCCCCGCGTGCCCCCCCGGCACGGGGCGGGTTTTTTCGGCTACCGTTTTCCTGTATCACGGTGCTGGATGCGATCAACGCGAATGAAAACCAAATGGGGAGTGCCATGCGCTACATCATCAATGGACAACAAGCCTTCGGGAAATCGGTATTGGAAAAAATGCTCGAACGTGGCGACAATGTCGTGGCCGTTTTTTGCGCTCCCGATAAAGGCAGCCGGGCTGACCCCTTAAAAGAATTCGCCCTTGAAAAAGGTCTGCCGGTACACCAGCCAGCCTCTTATAAAACTGAAGAAGCCCGCGAATTGGTCGCATCTTACGAACCGGACCTTGGCGTGATGGCGTTTGTGACACTGTTCGTGCCGGAAGAAATTCTATATCTGCCGAAACACGATACGATTCAATATCACCCTTCGCTGCTGCCGCTGCACCGCGGGCCGAGTTCCATCAATTGGCCCATCGTTCAAGGCTCGACGAAAACCGGTCTGTCAATCTTCTGGCCAGATAACGGCCTCGATGAAGGACCGATCCTGATGCAAAAGGAATGCGAGATCACACCCGACGACACCTTAGGTACGGTTTATTTTGATAAACTGTTTCCCATGGGGGTCGATGCCATGATCGAATCCATAGATCTGGTCAAGGAGGGCAAGGCGCCGCGCATCGAACAGGATCATTCGAAATCGACCTACGAAAGCTGGTTTAAAAAAGACCTCGCCGAAATCGATTGGTCGAAACCGGTCGATGAGGTTTACAACCTCATTCGCGGAACCAATCCCGCACCCGGCGCCTGGACAACGCTCGGCGGCAAAAAAATCGATATTTTCGATTCGGCAAAAGTCGGCGGGGACGCTGGAAAACCGGGAACGGTTACGGACACCACCGATGAAGGCTTCCTAGTCGCCGCCGACGGCGGGCAAATCCTGGTTAAACGCGTACGGCCCGAAGGCGAAGGTAAAATCGCGGCCAATGAATTCAGTATTGATAAGGGCGCTAAACTCGGTAGCTAGAGTTGCCCTTTAACGCTAAATCCCCTATAGGGGGCGCTCTTTTTCCCGGCGAAATTGTTTTCCGGATACAATGAAACGCATCACGTTATGAGCACATCGGTTAAAAAAGTCGTCCTCGCCTATTCAGGCGGGCTGGATACGTCGGTCATCTTAAAATGGCTGCAGGATACCTACGCCTGCGACGTGGTCACATTTACCGCCGATATCGGCCAAGGTGAAGAGGTCGAGGAAGCCCGGGCCAAGGCCGAACAACACGGCGTGAAAGAAATTTATATCGAAGACCTGCGCGAAGAGTTTGTCCGCGATTACGTATTCCCGATGTTTCGGGCCAACGCTTTATATGAAGGAACGTATTTGCTTGGTACATCGATCGCACGGCCGTTGATTGCCAAGCGACAAATCGAAATTGCGCGCGAAACCGGCTCGGACGCGGTATCCCATGGCGCCACTGGCAAAGGCAATGACCAAGTCCGCTTCGAGCTCGGCTATTACGCGCTTGAACCTGGCATCAAGGTCATCGCACCATGGCGGGAATGGGATCTCAATTCGCGCACGAAGCTTATTGAATACGCGCAATCCCATCAGATTTCCGTGCCGAAGGATAAACACGGCGAAGCGCCCTATTCGATGGACGCGAACTTGTTGCACATCTCATATGAAGGCAAGGCGCTCGAGGACCCCTGGACCGCGCCCGATGAATCCATGTTTCGGCGTTCCGTCGCACCCGAGGCCGCGCCCGATCAGTCTGTCGAAATCGAAATCGAATTCACAAAAGGCGATGCGGTAGCCATCGATGGTAAAAAACTGACACCGGCAGCCTTGCTGACGAAGCTCAACGAGATCGCCGGGCAGCATGGTATCGGCCGGGCCGATATCGTTGAAAACCGGTTTGTCGGCATGAAATCCCGCGGTGTTTATGAAACCCCCGGCGGCACGGTCCTTTTGCATGCACATCGGGCCATCGAATCACTCACCATCGATAAAGCGGCACAACATCTCAAAGACGAGTTGATGCCGCGCTATGCGGAACTCGTTTACAACGGTTTCTGGTTCGCACCGGAACGCGAAATGTTGCAGGCCGCCATTGATGAGTCGCAAAAGAACGTAACCGGCACGGTCCGCCTGAAACTCTTTAAAGGCAATGTCATCGTCACCGGACGGAAATCACCGAACAGCTTGTACGACGAAGACATCGCCACCTTCGAAGCCGATCAAGTGTACGATCAACGGGATGCCGAAGGCTTTATCAAACTCAATGCCCTTCGGCTTCGGCTCGGCAAAAAGTAAGTTATTCAAGTTTTCAGTAGCTTCTTCACCCGCTTACGCAATTCCGGCAAGACGTCTTTCTCAAACCAGGGATTTTCCTTGAGCCAAAACGTGGTTCGCCAGCTCGGATGCGGGGTCAGGATGTATTCCGGTAAATAATCCCGCCAGTCCTTGATCGTTTCAGTCATAGTTTTTTTGCGGTGTTTGCCGAGATAATATTTTTGCGCGTAACTGCCGACGAGGAAAATCAGCTCAACGTTGGATAATTGTTTGCGTACCGGATCGTGCCACTGCGGCGCGCATTCGGGGCGCGGCGGTTTGTCGCCGCCCTTCGATTGCCGCCCTGGATAACACAATCCCATCGGCATCACGGCGACGCGGCTTTCATCGTAAAACGTCTCCCGATCGACCTGCATCCAATCACGCAAGCGGTCTCCCGATGCATCGTTCCAGGAAAGCCCCGTATTATGAACCTTCGTCCCCGGCGCTTGGCCGATGATAAGAATCTTTGCGCTTTTCGAAGCACGGATCACCGGGTTGGGACCCAGCGGCAAATGCTGCTCGCAAATCCGGCAGGCCCGGATGTCCTTTAAAAGTGAATTAAGCCCAGCCATCGCGCAAAATTTCGTCGACGTATTGCGGCACCACTTCGGTCGCCGGGCCGTAACGGGAATCGTGAAACAGCGAGGCACCTTCCGATGGTTCCAAATTCAACTCCACCGTATGTGCCTTGCCGTTCATGCGGGCCTCCTGCACAAATCCAGCCGCCGGGTAAACATTGCCCGACGTACCGATCGACATAAACAAATCACAATCCGTTAAAGCGGCCATAATTCGGTCCATCTCCAAAGGCATTTCGCCGAACCACACAATCGCCGGACGCAACAGTGCCGGCGTATTACACGCTTCGCACACGTCTTCGGTCGAAAGATCGCCTTCCCAGGGCACAGTATGACCGCAGGCGTTGCACTTCACCTTGGACAACTCGCCGTGCATATGCAGGAGATTTTTTGATCCCGCCTTGTCATGCAGGTTATCGACGTTTTGAGTCACCAAAAACACATCGCCCGGCCACTCTTGCTCAAGCTTAGCGAGAGCCAAATGCGCGGCGTTGGGCTCCAGATTACCGGTGTAAAGCTTATCCCGGCGCATGTTGTAGAACGCCTGCACTTGTTCCGGGTTTCGCTTGAAGGCATCCGGCGTCGCAACGTCTTCGATTCGGTGTTGCGCCCAAATGCCGTCCGGATCGCGGAAGGTTTTCAGTCCGGATTCTTTCGAAATCCCGGCGCCGGTCAAAATAACGATATTTTTCGATTCAATTTTACTCATTTACCTGCGTTTGATTCCTGAATGGGTGGGCACGGCACGGTGCCATAAGAACAAAATACACATCAATCTCCAGGCTCGGGCTTAAGGACTTTACTGCAATTTTTACAGTCATAAAAATACTGACAGGCATCATCCGGCATGATTTCTGTTTCCTGATGACCGCAGTTGGGGCATGTAATCACCGAGTTCAACGCAATCATGACGACTCCCCGGCCCGGCGTTTTTCCCGGTAAACACGCACGCCGAAAATGACAGTCAGTATGAAAAAAATAGCAAGCGCCGGCAGCAACACATAATCGAGCCAACCGAGCCATGCCGACAAACCAACCGCGCTAAAAAGAATGACCAATACCGGCGTGAAACAGCAGACGGCCATAATGCCCGTGCCGCAGGCGCTGAGTTTGAATAATTTCATGTTTGCCATTCGGCGCTCTTTTCTATTCCGGTTTGCTGTCTATGATAGAACGAGAACCCATCAATCGTTCAAGTTAAATCACCGTTATGACCACCATACCGCAGGATCACGCCGTAAACGTTCTATTCGTGTGTTTGGGTAATATTTGCCGTTCGCCCACGGCGGAAGGTGTTTTTCGCAATCTCATCAGACAACATAACTTAAGCGAACAGATTTATATCGATTCCGCCGGCACATCCGCTTATCACTTAGGCGAACCGCCAGATCAGCGCGCGCAAGCCGCCGCCAAGGCACGCGGCATTGACCTAACAAATTTGCGCGCACGGCAAACAGGCGAAGATGATTTCGCACGTTTTGACTACATTATCGCGATGGACAACGACAATCTGGTAAAATTAAAACGTCAATGCCCGGCCGGTTTTGAAAATCGCATTCGATTGTTTCTCGAATACGCGCCTGGTGCGGACCGTACGGATATTCCCGATCCTTATACCAGTGACTCTCAAGGCTTCGAGTTGGTCCTCGATTTAATCGAACAGGCATCTCAGGGGCTGCTTGAACACATTCAATCGCAATCCCGTCTTAAGCCCCAATCATAATCTCTTCGTACAATTCGTATTCGGCCAAAGGCTCGTAAACTGACCCTTCACCGCCAAGATGGCTGCGAAACAGCGTAAATTGATTGACGGTAAACGACTCGATTTGAATACCGTTATGGGTTTCCATGAACATGCCGATCCGGTCCGACGATGCACCGCCTTTAAACCGTGCCAGCGTGATATGCGGTTTGAACTTCCGGCGTTCCGGCTCGAAACCCGTGCGCACGACGGCGGATTCGATCTTTTCGTGAAGCCGCTTCAAGGGCTCGGATTTTAACACTTGAACCCACAAAGACCGGACCCGGCCTTTTGTTTCGAAACAGCCGAGGCCGGATAATTTCATATCGAAAGCCGGCACACGGATATCACTTAATGAAGAATCAATATCCTCCGCTACCCGCCGTTCCGTATCCCCTATAAAACGCAACGTCATATGGAAGTTCTCAGGCTTAACCCACTTCGCTCCGGGCAAGCCGGATTGAACCGCCGATAAGGTTGATCGAATGTTTTCAGGCAAGGCTAAACCAATAAATAAGCGCATGACTTAAAATTTCACTCACATAAAGAGGGCGATCACGCCCGTATAGCCATACAGTCTGTTATTCGAAATTTCACCGTTGGCATAAAAACCGACGAGGGGAAAATCCCCAAGAATATCGTGAATCATAGCGACCTCACGTCCTTCCGCGCCGAACATGTTAGGCCCGCGCGCAATGCACGAATAAAACACCCCGCCTTTGGGTGGTCCCGGCAACCGTTCGCGAAGTTTATCCAACATGCGCGTGAGATCTTCTTCCGCCGATTGCGGGTCACGGCGGACAAACATAATTCGGTCACCCGGATTAATTTCACCACCGACGGCCAGCCAACCTTGCGCCGGATCGATCCCAACAAGGCTGCGCACGAGATAATCTCCCGTATCGGAACCTTCGATGGGAAAAGCGGCATGAATATAACCGGCGATGCGGTTTAAATCGCGCGCCAAGACATCCCCAATATCTTTTTTAAAAACTTCGAGGGCATTTTCACCGTCGATCCCGACGATGACATTATCGACACAATCTGAAACGATATGACTGTCACCAATCGGACTGCACCCTTGCGAAAGACCCGTGGCGACTTCGACGGCCGGAGAAAACAAGGCGCCGGAGAGACCGCCACCGGTGAGTCCATTGTCACTCGGCGTCATGGCGATTTGATAACCGGTCCGCCGGGATGCCGTCAGACCGCCGACAAGAAATCCACCGCTCGATTTGGCAAGCATATTGATAATCTGGGGAATTTTCGGATTATTTCCGTCGCCGTGAACGATTCCGAGCAACGGCGGCGTCGATTGTATCCATTGCTCAACATCCGCCGGCAGGCCCTGTTCATCATCATTGATCGTTTGAACAATGTGAAAATCATCTTCATTCACCGGGAGCGTCATCACAGCCAAGCCGGGCCGGTCAAAGTACTCCTGTCCGCCGGCGCAAACCCCCATACCGACGGTGCCGATCCAATGATCGATGCCCGTTTGTTCCGATAAATGAGAAAGAATATTTTTTAAGTCGTCGGCGAGATAATCCGTTGCATACACAAAACCCAGCGACGAGGACGTAATGTTCGTTTCCGCAAGTAGATCCGTACATGCTTGCGCGGCCAGGCTCCAATCGTCATGTGCTGCGTGAGCAACTCGAATTTCAGTCATGTCGCACCAAGGCCGGCAACGCTTTGAAGAATCGTCAGAATCTTCCTAACACACATTATTTGGTGCTTCGTAATGAAATGACCGCCCGCGCAACATTAAATTTTCGTCACAATTGAGATACTTTAATTTTATAATGTAGAATCAATGTGTTACAGAATATGACCGCCACCGATTCGGGAATTGAAACGTGATCGCTTATTGATTTCAACTGGAACCATGCCATATTAGCGGCGAAGGTTTTTTCATCGTTTACAAGAGGTTAGATATGTCCTTGGAACCGAATCAACGTTATGGCTCACGCACCGACTCCATGAGTCCGGCCGAGGCGCACGCCGCCGGAATCGACGCCGGCCTCCGCGAGTATATGCTGCAGGTCTACAACTATATGGCCTCTGGCCTCGCCCTCACCGGTATCGTTGCCTACTTAACGGCTTCATCCCAAGCGATGACCCAGGCCATATTCGGCACGCCACTCTTTTGGGTCGTTGCCCTCGCACCTATCGGATTGGTTTTCTTTCTGAGTGCGCGTCTTGAGCATATGAAAGCCTCCACGGCTCAAATTGTGTTTTGGGTTTTTTCCGTGCTCATGGGCCTCTCCATGGCATCGATTTTCCTGCAATATACCGGCGTCTCGATCGCCCGGGTATTCTTCATTACCGCCGGCACCTTTGCCGCGATGAGCCTTTACGGCTATACCACGAAGAAAGACCTGTCCGGCTGGGGGTCATTTTTGTTCATGGGCCTAATCGGCATTATCATCGCCATGATCGTCAATATCTTCTTGAAGAGTTCGGCCATGGCCTTTGTGATTTCGGTCATCGGCGTGATCGTTTTTGTCGGTTTAACGGCTTACGACACACAACGGATCAAAGCCATGTATCTTGAATCCGATGATAGCGAGACCTACACCAAAAAGGCGATTATTGGTGCAACCAACCTTTATCTCGACTTCATCAACCTCTTCATCATGCTGCTCCATCTGCTCGGCGACCGCCGCTAACGGACCAGCTGATCCAATATCAAACCGCCCGGCTCAAACCGGGCGGTTTTTTTTATGTTCTCAACCGTATGGCTTAATAAAGAGATTGGCGCAGGTGATCCATGGCGGCGTTCAGTTGGCTCATCCGCTGATGACTGCCGTAAGGACTATCCGGGTGGTGAATCGCCGCCAACATACGAAAGCGGGCTTTTACGCTCCGGTTGTCCGGTTTGCGCCCGGGCGCAAATCCGAGAACATGCAGTGCCTCTTCCCGGGTTTGGATACCGTTTGGCAAAGGATCAAAACACAAAGCCGACACGATCGTGCGCAACCGCTCGACTTCCGCTTCCGACTGCTTGGCGACTTCCGGCGCCGGTGCCTTACCCGGTTTGACCTGTTCCAAATAAATATCCAACTCGCCTTGTTCCATCGCAAGCGCCATGGCCAACGCGCGGCGGATGGAATTCGAATCAACACCAGGGCTCATGCGCACCTGCAAACGTGGTTTGCGCCGCCAAATGCGTCCTTTCGACGAACCAGATTTCAGGATGACCGTCTCACGGTCCTCGCTATGGGGTTCGCCCGGGTCGGGATATTTCACGATCGTTTCGTAGGGGACCATCAACAGGACCGAGCGGGCAAGGTCGCCCACATTGACCTGCCGGCGGGCCGCCAGCTTCTCGATTCGGTCTCGAAATGAACTAGAGCAAGTTATTGTATATGAATGCTTTTTTGTTACGCTGCCCACGGTGCTTTTGCCTTTTCTTCTATTTCCCATTAAGCGGTTCCGTGCCTTGCGAAGGCTCTTCATAAGTAATCCGAAATGATTAATAAAATACTAGGCACCGATCAAAACGGGTTAGCCCAAGAGAGCCTCGTCATAAATTTTCATTCAACTGCGGTTGTGGGTGACTCATCACTGAAGGACCAATCCCAGCTCAAAAAACTCAATCTTTTGGCTCAATTCTGCCGTCAATCAAGGATGCTACTACATATGAAGTTTTACAGGCAAGAAACAGTGATAATTCCACCGCCGGCGCTAATCCCCCGGTCGCAGGGGCCTAGTAAATT
>CALINB010000351.1 GCA_938045325.1 uncultured Rhodospirillales bacterium
ATCACCCTATCCGCAAGCTCGATAATGTCGTGCTGACCGGGCACACAGGTTATGTGACGGAAGAAAATTATAAATTCTGCTATGGGCAGGCCGTTGAAAATATTCAGGCTTGGCTCGACGGCGAACCGGTCCGGGTGATTACCGAAAATACCACTGTGTAGTTTTTTTAAGGTTATGCTGAGCGCACACCATTGAGAAACGTCTCGATTTCAGTGCTCATATCTTTCGATTTGCTCTCAACAAGCCGTGACGTTTCCATAACTTTTTCGACGGCTTGTTGTGTTGTTTGCGCAGCGCCGCGGACATCGTTGACCGAGTCTGAAACCGTTCGTGTGCTTGTTGCCGCTAAGGCAACGTTTTGAGCAATTTCCTGAGTTGCCGATTGCTGCTGTTCTACGGAGTTTGCGATATCGCTGGCAATTTGATGAACACGACGTACCGTGTCGGTAATTTCACCAATAGCTTGAACGGATTCTCTTGTTGCGCTCTGCATTTCCGTGATTTGCGCGCTGATGTCCTCAGTCGCCTTTGCCGTTTGATTGGCCAAATTTTTAACTTCACTAGCGACAACAGCAAAGCCTTTGCCGGCGTCACCGGCCCGAGCAGCTTCAATCGTTGCATTCAGTGCCAACAAATTCGTTTGCTCTGCAATATTGGTAATTAATTCCAGTACCTCGCCGATTGAATCGCCGGCTTGCCGCAAACTTTGTACTTGTTGGTTGACTCGTTCGGCCTGTTCGACAGCTGCCGAGGCGATTGAGGATGATTCTGTCACCTGCCGTGTAATTTCGCCTATGGAAGCACTGAGTTCTTCGGCAGCTGATGCTACCGACTCAACGTTTGACGAGGTTGTAATTGTGGCTTCCGCAACTTGATCTGACTGGGCAGTCGTTTTTGAGGAGGCTTGGTCCATTTCACTGGCAACAGACGATAGTGAGGTGCTGGCGTCTATTAAGGAACCCATGGCATCGCCGGCTGATTGTTGAAAATTACCGATTAACGTGTCGAGAGCTTTTTGCCGCCGTTCACTGGTTTTTTGTTCTTCCCGTTGGCGAGCTTCGAGGCGTTCGCGCTCGATAGCGTTGTCGGGGAAAACGCCCACAGCTTGCGCCATCTCACCAATTTCATCATTGCGGCCGGATTCGCTTAAATCGATATCCGTTGTCCCATGAGCCAGTTCGCCCATGGTTTGAGTCAGGCGGATAATCGGCGTGGAAAGGTTTCGTCCTAGATAAAAAGCAACGGCCAGTCCAAGTGCGAGTGCAATAAGCCCTGCAAGGGCGAAGTAGACCAGTGATGACGAAAGTTGTTTGTGATAGAGGCTTGTCGGCATTGCTAGATAAAGAACGCCGGCCGGATTGCCCGCAAAATCCTTGACGGGACCGGCAAGCGTTGCAAACGGTGTATTGTTAATTTTATGGCTGCCTAGAAATTTTGCACCTTTCAACGAACCGGCATCGATTAAATCTTTATAGGCAGGTATTGTTTTCAGCGTTGATGCCAAAAGTTTGACCTTTGTTTTAGATACGTCAAATTTTTTGATATTTTTATTCGGCGTTAAATAAAATGCGAGCTCGACATTTGTTCTCTTTTTGAAATTCTCAAAAAGGCTTTTGCCGAAAAGAAGACCAAACTCTACCGAACCGACTTGTTGACTGTTGTGGGTAATCGGCATAATGCCGCGAACGCCAAGGCCAGCACGGCCCCGTTCAAGGCCGACAATTTTCTTTTTCTGTTTGTTGGTTTCAATAACCGTATTGCGGAACGCAGATAGATCGTCGCTATGTTTTTTAGGCTTATGAACCCTTAAAAAAGATGTTGCAGGTGGTTTGTGGAATTGAAACTGGCGAACACCAAAGTCTTTTTTAAGTGTTTTAAAGCCGGAAACAAAAAGCTTGGCTAAGGCTTGCCTGTCATTGTTGGCCATGGCTTCTTGTACAGCTGGTATATGGGCAACCAGGGCGCTACGGGCCGCCGCGTTTTCGGTTCGGGCTTTTGCAACTGCGAGGAATTGTTCATAGTAAGCCGTTAACTCGCGTTTTTCGGCCGTCGCGATCATTTGATTGGTGATATAAATACCCGCTGCCACAATGACCGCGATGACAAGTACTACGACGGCACTCATGCTGATAATAAGCCGCGTCGAAATTCCCATTGGTTGCTCCCATTGGTAGTAAAATTTTTCTTAAGTATTCTTACAATGAGGGATTAATTAGCGGATTAAGGTCATCCCCTCAATGCGGGATAGCCGCAATATTTAATCTTTAAATTTCAATTGGTTAATATGCCTGATGGATTCTATGCCCTACTAACCCGGCAAAACGGCCATGTTAGGAAGTTTATGCGCGATCCTTTTATGGCAATCGGTCCCTAGCTTTATCCAATGGGCAGCCCGGCGATAAACTGGATCATCCAGATGACAAATCCGTAACTGCCGACCAGGGCAATTAAGACGATGGGGGCGAGAAAATGCAAAAAACACGAACATTCTCAGTTCGTGTTTTCGCGATAGCAATGTGTTGATGTCAGCTATCCCCCTCTCCCCTTGTCATTGATGATAGGGGGCAAGGCCAAGAAAGCCAGGCGTTTAGCGGCCTTTCCAAACCGGTTTGCGCTTTTCCTTGAATGCCAGCACACCTTCCTTACCGTCTTCGGATTCACGGATGGTGTTGGCGATTGAGCGGGCGATTTCCATGCGTTCCTCGGCCGGTTTGTCCCAGCCCTCGCGGGTCGCCTGCTTGATGGCGCGGACGGCCATCGGTGCGCATTCCATGATTTCTTCGGCGTAGCGTTGCGCAGTTGGCATGAGGTCTTCGTGCTTCACGACTTCATTGGCGATGCCGTAATCGTAACATTCTTGTGGCGTCGCAAATTTGCCGCGCAGCAAGTAGCCCATGGCGCGGGTCCAAGTCGGAAACATATGCGCACCGAGACTCGGCCCCGAAGTGGATGAAATGCCCCGTTTGACCTGCGGCCAGCCGAGGGCGGCATTTTCCGACATGATAATAATGTCGGCACTCAATACGAAACCGGCACCTTGAGCAAGGCACGGGCCGTTCAGGGCGCAAATAATGGGCTTGTATATGTTTTGCAAATAGATCGCGAGGCCGCGGCTCGAAATCACGTCGCCGTCCTGGCTGGCGGCTTTATCGAAAAGGTCTTTGCCCGAGCAAAACGACGGATCTTCACCGGTTACGATGGCGACCCAAATGTCGTCGTTTTCCTTGATATCTTTAAATGCTTCATAGAGCTCGATGCGCATTTGCATGTTGATCGCATTGCGCGTTTTGGGCCGATTCAGTTTAACTGAGGCAACATGATTTTCGACTGAGTAAATGATTGTTTCATAATCGGACATTGTTTTAAGCCTTTCTCATTCCTTACTCGCCTTTAAAGACGGGCTTTTCCTTATTGGCAAATGCTTTTACCGCATTCTTGTAATCTTTGGTTTTGCGTACAATCGACATATGTGATGACGTCATATCCAGGTGCGTACGCATATCCATGCGTTGACCCTGATAAACCATGCGTTTGAGCATGCGGACGGAAATCGACGGGCCGTTAGCGATGCGTGCGGCAAACTCGCGGACTTTATCCTGCAGTTCGTCATCCGGGAAAACATCGTTCACAAGGCCGATGTTTTTAGCTTCTTCGGCATCAACCCAATCGCCGGTCCAGAGCATTTCAAAGGCTTTGCCAAGGCCAACCAAGCGTGGCAGGAACCATGTCGCGCCTTCACCCGATAATAAGCCGATTTTAATATAGGCTTCGGAAAACCGAGCGCTTTCACCGGCAAATCGGATATCGCACATCAGGGCCGCGTCCATGCCGGCGCCGGCGGCCGCACCATTCACGGCCGCAATAACGGGTTTATCCATGTGCTCCATCGTGAGTGGGAGGCGGTTCAAGTGTTTCCAGAGGTAATCTTTCTCTTCAAGCGGGGTAAGTTCGCGCTCGCCCATCGCTTTGACATC
>CALINB010000352.1 GCA_938045325.1 uncultured Rhodospirillales bacterium
GAAGACACGATGGCGGCTTGCGGGCCCGGTGTCGAACGTTTGGCCGAAGAAGTGAAGGCGGCGTTTCCGGAAATCCGCTTTGCCTTGGCTTCAAGCGATACATTGCAAGGACCCCGGGCGGCCGCCGAATTGGTCCGGCAAATTGAAGAACGCGAACTCGATCTGATCATCGGCACGCAGGTTATCGCCAAGGGTTATCATTTTCCGATGCTGACCACCGTCGGCGTGATCGATGCGGACTTGGGATTGGCCGGCGGTGATTTGCGCGCCGCCGAACGGACCTATCAATTATTATATCAAGTCGCGGGCCGGGCCGGCCGGGAAGACCGGCCGGGTCAGGTGATTTTGCAAACCTATAATCCGGATCATCCCGTCATGCAGGCGCTTGTTTCCGGATCACGCCGACAGTTCCTCGATACGGAAATCAGTGCCCGCGAAGGCACCGGCATGCCGCCGTTCGGCCGGCTGGTCGCGTTGATCGTCTCGGGCCGTGATGTGCAGGCCGTCGAGCGTGTTGCATTGAATCTGCGCCGGTCGGCGCCGCATGGTGATGGCGTCACGGTGCTCGGCCCCGCACCGGCGGCCTTTGCCTTGTTGCGCGGCCGCCATCGGCGCAGGCTGTTGCTCAAGGCGCGCCGGGATACGAACGTTCAAAAGCTCGTTTATCAGTGGCTTGAGCGGGTTCATGTGCCGCAGAAGGTCCGCGTCCAGGTCGATGTCGATCCCTACAGTTTTCTCTAAGGACCGCCAAAAATTCATGAATCGTTGAAGCTATGTTGTCTTTGAATGACCGGGTTGTGAACAACACGGGGACTGTCACCGTAAACTATTGAGAATCAAAGGCTCTTTTTAGGTTGGTGGGGGTGCTGGGTTCGCTTGATTGCCCTGGAGGGGTGTGTTAGAGAGTCCCCGCTTTTCACGGGGTGCGGGGGTGCTGTCTTCCCGGCCCGCATTCTAATATTTAGGGATCAAGGGCTTTCCCAGGTGTCATCTGAGAACATAGGTACGGCTGACTTGGCAGGCCGGTATGCAACGGCCCTGTTTGAATTGGCAGAAGCCGACAATCAACTCGATGCCGTCGCCAAAGACTTGGCTGATCTTCGCGCCATGATTGACGAAAGCGATGACTTGAAACGGCTGATCCGTTCTCCGGTTATTTCGCGCCAAGACCAAGGCCGTGTCATGTCGGCTTTAATAGAAAAAGCCGGCATGTCCGATTTGGTGCGCCGTTTTGTCGGCCTGGCGGCACAAAACCGCCGTCTGTTCGTGTTGCGCGGCATGATCAATTCTTTTCTGGCGGCACTGGCGGCGCGACGCGGGGAAACAACAGCAGAAGTTGCCAGCGCCCAAGCCCTATCGGATAAACAAAAACAAGATTTGGAAGCCGTCTTGCGTCAAGCTGTCGGTAACCGTGTCACGATTGATGCCCAAGTCGACCCCACCTTGTTGGGCGGCATGGTCGTTAAAGTCGGCTCGCGTATGGTCGACAGTTCATTGAAAACGAAGTTGCAACAACTCAAACTCGCCATGATGGGAGTCGGGTAATGGAAATACGGGCCGCGGAAATCTCCGCCATCCTCAAAGAACAAATCGCAAATTTTGGAACCGAAGCCGAAGTCGCTGAAGTCGGTCAGGTCCTCTCGGTCGGTGACGGTATCGCCCGTGTGCACGGTCTCGATAACGTGCAAGCCGGTGAGATGGTCGAGTTCCCAGGCGCCATTAAAGGCATGGCTTTGAACCTGGAAGCCGATAATGTCGGTGTCGTGATCTTCGGTGACGACCGGAACATCAAAGAAGGCGACATCGTTAAACGGACCGGTACCATCATCGAAGTGCCGGTCGGCAAATCGTTGTTGGGCCGCGTCGTGAACGGCCTCGGTGAGCCGATCGACGGCAAGGGCCCGATCGATGCCACGGAAAGGGGCCGGGTCGACGTGAAGGCGCCGGGCATCATCCCGCGTAAATCCGTGCATGAGCCCGTACAAACCGGCATCAAAGCCATTGATAGTTTGATCCCGGTCGGCCGCGGCCAACGGGAATTGATCATCGGCGACCGGCAAACCGGTAAAACGGCGATTATCATCGATACCATTCTCAATCAAAAAGCGGTCAACGATGCAGCCAAGGATGAATCCGAAAAGCTGTACTGCATTTATGTCGCGGTCGGCCAAAAGCGTTCCACAGTGGCGCAGATCGTAAAAACGCTCGAAGAATATAATGCTTTGGAATACTCCATCATCGTGGCGGCCACGGCGTCAGAACCGGCGCCGCTGCAGTTCCTCGCGCCCTATACGGGTTGCACCATGGGCGAGTATTTCCGCGATAACGGCATGCACGCGGTGATTTTCTATGATGATTTGTCGAAACAAGCCGTCGCGTATCGCCAGATGTCGTTGCTGCTGCGCCGTCCGCCGGGCCGCGAAGCGTTCCCGGGCGACGTGTTCTATCTGCACTCACGCTTGCTCGAACGTGCCGCCAAGATGGGCGACGATCACGGCGCGGGCTCTTTAACGGCCTTGCCGGTGATCGAGACGCAAGCTGGCGACGTGTCGGCTTATATTCCGACCAACGTGATTTCCATTACCGACGGTCAGATCTTCCTCGAAACCGAACTCTTCTATAAAGGCATTCGCCCGGCCGTGAACGTCGGCCTGTCGGTGAGCCGGGTCGGTTCGGCCGCCCAGGTGAAGGCCATGAAAAAGGTTTCCGGCTCGATTAAGTTGGAGCTGGCCCAATACCGGGAAATGGAAGCCTTCGCGCAATTCGCCTCCGATTTGGACGCCTCGACCCGCCAATTGCTGGCGCGCGGCGCACGGTTGACGGAAATCCTCAAGCAGGATCAGTTCAAGCCGTATCCGTTCGAAGAGCAGGTGGTTTCGATTTTCGCCGGCGTGAACGGTTTCCTCGATGATTTGGATATCGGCTCTATCACCAATTACGAGCAGGCGTTGCTCGAAGACATGCGCACCAACGGCAAAGAGATTCTCGATGCCATTCGCTCGGAAAAAGATTTGTCCGATGACACCGAAGCGAAACTGAAAGCGCACGTCGAACAATTCACCTCGAACTTCAGTTAGGCGGACCCTCGATCGATGGCGAACCTGAAAGATCTTCGCACACGGATTTCCAGCGTTAAGTCAACGCAGAAGATCACGTCGGCCATGAAAATGGTCGCCGCGTCGAAGTTGCGGCGCGCGCAGGAACAAGCCGAAGAGGCGCGGCCCTATGTGGACCGCATGGGCCACATGATGAGCTCGATGGTCGGCAGCTTACCGGCCGGTTGGCCGACGCCGAAGCTGATGTCGGGCACCGGCGAGGATAAGGTGCATTTGCTGGTACCGATCACCGCCGACCGCGGTTTGTGCGGTGGTTTTAACGGTTCCATCGTGCGCGCGACCCGGGAAAAAATCGCCGAGTTGCAGCAAAACGGCAAAGAGGTGAAGCTCTTTTGTATCGGCCGCAAGGCGTACGATTTATTGCGCCGCGACCATGCCAGCTTGATCATCGATCATATGACCGGTGTGACCCACAACAATCCGAGTTACGACTCGGCGAGTGAAATCCGCGACCGGCTGGTCGCCTTGCTCGATGACGGCGCGTTCGATGTCTGCACCCTCGTGTTCAACACGTTCAAGTCGGCAATCGCGCAAATCATGACTTATCAGCAACTGATCCCGGTACCCGCACCCGAAGCCGCGGCGGATGATGCCGCCACGGGCCCCGGCGCGATGCACATCATGGAACCAAGCGAAACGGAGCTGATGGAAGCCTTGCTGCCGCACAATATCAGCACCCAAATTTTCCGGGCGTTGCTGGAAAGTTATGCGTCGGAACAAGGTGCGCGCATGACGGCAATGGACAATGCGACCCGCAATGCGGGCGACATGATTGACGGCTTGACGATGACCTATAACCGGACCCGTCAGGCGGTGATCACGAGTGAATTGATTGAAATCATATCCGGCGCGGAAGCGTTGTAAGGGCAAACAGGAGTCCAACGATGGCGACAAATAATATCGGTACAATTTCTCAGGTGATGGGCGCCGTGGTCGACGTGCAGTTTGAAGCGGATCTGCCGGCGATTATGAACGCGGTCCATGTCGACAACCATGGCCAGCGTTTGGTTTTGGAAGTTGCCCAGCACTTAGGCGAAAATATGGTGCGGACCATTGCGATGGACACCACCGAAGGTCTGACTCGCGGCCAGGAAGCAACCGATACCGGCGATCCGATTACGGTGCCGGTCGGACCGGAAACCCTCGGCCGTATCCTTAACGTGATCGGTGAGCCGGTGGACGAGCGTGGCCCTTGTAACACCAAGTTGCGTTATCCGATTCACCGTCCGGCGCCTGAGTTTCTCGATCAATCCACGGAAACCGAAATTCTCACCACCGGTATTAAAGTCGTCGATTTGATCGCGCCGTATTCCAAGGGCGGCAAAGTCGGCCTGTTCGGCGGTGCCGGCGTCGGCAAGACGGTGTTGATCATGGAACTGATCAACAACGTCG
>CALINB010000353.1 GCA_938045325.1 uncultured Rhodospirillales bacterium
ATAAATAACCAAAATCAGCCTCAATATTCCGGAAAAGACACTGATTGCTTGGCTGCTGATGAGCGATTAGTATCCGCCCAAGCGCTGTGCCTGAGGCATCCACCCTTTTGGGATAGCGGCTTTTCCCAGGACGACATAACAAAGCCGGAGTTTTATCCGTGAAGAAAATCATTCTAGGCGTCGGTATCATTCTTGTATCCCTGCTGGGTGCGATTTTGATTGTTCCGAGTTTTATCGATTGGAACGATTACAAGCCTGAAATTGCCAGTCAGGCGAAAAAAGCGACTGGACGCGCTTTATCCATCGAAGGTGATATCCGAATTGCCATTTTACCGACGCCTGCGTTGGTGGCACATAATGTGCGTTTTGCAAATGCCGAAGGGGCGGCAGATGCACAAATGGCCCAATTCGAATCGGTTGAAGTTCGGATGGCCGTGCAGCCTTTATTGCAAGGCAAGGTGCAGTTTGAAACGATTAAGCTGATTAAACCAACAATTTCGCTCGAAGTATTGGCGGATGGCCGTAAAAATTGGGAATTTCAAACGCAAGATTCTGCGGCACCGAAAAAACCGGTAACACCGAGCAAAGCCGGTCAAGCAGGGTCAGCACCGGGCATATCTTTAAGTTTGGATAATGTCATTATTCAAAACGGGAATGTTGTATTTCGCGATGCTAAGGCAAAGACAACGGAACGAATTGAAAACATTAATGCCCGTATTGCCGTAGCTTCCTTGATCGGACCGTTTGAAGCGTCGGGTTCATTGCGCGCTAGAGGATTGCCGCTCAAAATCAATGCGACAGTCGGTAAAATCATTGAAGGCCGGACGGCCTCTATCAACGCAAACCTCGATGTCGCCGGCGGTGCCGCAAAAATTCAAACATCAGGGGCCCTTACTAACCTAGCCGAGTCACCGACGCTCAAATCAAAAATCTCAGCGGAAGGCAAAAGCCTCGCCGAAGTTATTCACACGGTTGCGAAAACGGGTGCGCTGCCGGGGCTCATGGGGCAAGCCTTTCGGCTTGAAGCAGATGTAAACGCTTCCGCCGAGTCGTCATCAGTGTCGAATTTAATTATTCGACTTGGCGATACTCAGGCCAAAGGTGAAGCGAGCCTAACGACCGATAAAAAAACGAAGCTGCCCAACATTATAGCCAAGCTTAATATCAATCAGTTTGATTTAGATAAACTGTTGGCCCTGCCTGATGTTAAGCCGGCGGGCAAAAAAACAGGCAAGAAACAATCTTGGCTATCCATTGGCACGGCGCATGCCGAAACGGCAGCAAAAAAACAGAAGGTGGAAATTCCATCTAACATACTCGCCTCATTTAATATTGTTTTGGATCGCCTTGTTTATCGGGGTGATGCGATCCGTCAGGCAAAAGCCAGCATCGAGTTGGCGAATGGTGAGGTGACGATCAGTCAGCTTACGGCACAACTGCCGGGCACGACCGATGTTGCGTTATTCGGGTTTTTAACGGCGAAAAACGGAAATCTTAAATTCGATGGCGAAATTGAAGCCGCGGCGAGCAATGTCCGCGGCGTTGCAAAATGGCTGGGCGTGTCCTTACCGGCATTCCCATCCGGCCGTATGCGCCGGTTGACGTTTGCCGGAAAATTTTCGGCTACCCCCAAAACAGTCGACGTTGCCGGGCTTGATCTTCAATTTGACAGTTCCCGCTTGACTGGTGCGGCAACGGTTGCCATGCGCCAGCCGGTTGCTTTTGGCGCCAACCTTGTTCTCGACCGGCTGAATTTGGATGCTTATTTAGCTTCCGGTGTTAGGCAAAAATCGGCCCCTTCAGGCGATAAGGCACCCGCTGCGGGACAATCCAAAGCGGCAAAATCGTCCGACTTAAAGGCACATCCCTTGGCAGCATTAAATGTTCTAAAAACATTCGATGCCAATGTAAAAGCACATGTGCGTACGTTGGTGTACCGGGGAAATCAAATTAAGGATATCGTCCTCGACGGGACTCTGTTTAACAATACATTCGAAATTCGCCGGGCGAGCGTTGCACGCTTTTCAGGCGCTTCATTTAATTTAAAAGGTAAGGTCGAGAAACTAGTCGGGTTGCCGACATTAAAAGACGTTCATTGGTCGTTAAATGTGCCGAGCCTTCACCGGCTGTTCCGGGCTGCGGGCCTTGAAACACCGGACAATTTACAAAAGATCGGCAAGGTCACGCTTACCAGCCAAGCAGAGGGCTCCTTATTTAAACCGAAATTAAATTCACGTTTGCAGGCCGCCGGTGCCGATATTCAGCTTGCAGGCACTGTATCGGCTTTGCCTGTCATTGGCGGTATCGATCTTCGTCTTACCGCCAAGCACAGTAATTTGCAGCGATTGTTACAGGCACTCAATATTGATTATCGGCCAAGCGGCCGACTGGGTGCGCTGGATGTGACGGCCGATATTAAAGGCGACGCTGGAAACATCGCTGTGCCGAACCTGAAGGCGAAAATCGGTAAATTGGATATCAACGGCTCCGTATCCCTGAACTTAAAGGGCACGCGGCCGATGTTGGGTGCCGATTTAACGACTGGCTCCATTGTTATTGACCGATTCTTGCCGGCACAACGTCGCGCGTCTTTGCGTTTGCATCGTTTTGCGGCCTGGCGTGCACCTCTCTATACCGGTGTGTCCCCTGCGCTGTTGCACAAAGTTGCACGGCGTAAGAGCGGATCGCAGGGCCGCTGGTCGACCGATCCGATCGATTTGTCCGGATTGCGGGCGCTCGATGCCAATGTCAGTTTGAAAGCCCCCTCTTTAACATTCGATCAATATCGTCTGACTAAAGCCGATTTGGTCTTGGCCCTCGCAAATGGCGTACTGCAAACGAAAAAACTTTCCGGTGACTTATATGGCGGTTCGCTGCAAGGCCAAGCCACGGTCAATGCGTCGAAAACACCACGCGCGAATATTTCTTTAACCGTTAAAAACGCCAACGTCAGCAAAATTGAAAAGGCTTTATCGCGGGGGCGGGCCAGTCTGGATGTCAATCTTGCAACTGCCGGCGCCAGTGTTGCGGAAATGGTCTCCCACTTAACCGGCAAGGGCAGCTTCGTCCTGGAAGGTCTTGATGTCCGTGGTGGCGGTGGTGGGTCTGCCTTATCCGGCATTCTCGATTTGGTGATCGGCTTGAACCAACTGGGTGGTCAACTAGGCGGCTCGCGTAAAGGCAAGGGGCTGGCCGATGTCACCGGCTCGTTTGCTATCAATCAGGGGATTGCGCGAACCCAGGATATTAAATTGTTATCGAGTGTGGGCAACGGCGAAGCCAAAGGCTTTGTCGATTTGCCGCGATGGAATCTTGATGTCAACGGTCAGGTCGATTTAGCGCAAAATATGCTGACCCAGTTGTTACGCCGTGGGCAAAAATCGACAACGACGGTACCGTTCCGGGTTTATGGCAGACTCGATAAACCGAATGTGAAAATGAAGACGCCGAACCTGGGTGGCGCCCTTCCTGTTCCGGGATTGGATAAAGTCATCAAAAAACAACCCGGTGTCGGAAAACTCCTCGATCAGCTTATCCCGGGCCTGGGCGGTGGCTCGACGCAACAGCAGCAGCCACAAACCCAGCAGCAACCGCAAACGCAACAGCAGCAGCCTCCGCCACCACAGCAAAAACAAAAAGCCCGTCCCGAGGACATCTTGAAGGACTTGTTCGGTATCCGCTAACTGAAACGGCTTACGTTTTATTATTCAGAACAAAAACCCGGATCGCACTGGAAAGATTGCCCGTGCGGGTACGGTCGATGTCGCTGACGAGATGATTCAGCGAAACCCCTCTTTTTTTGGCGATGTTCGTGAGTTCCTGCCAAAACGCGTCTTCGAGGCTCACACTGCTGGCATGCCCCGCAATCAGGATCGATCGTTTCTGCAATCGGGTATCGGTTTGGTCCATCGTTCTCTTTTTAGAATACTTTATCCCGCTACTGTGAACCCAACAACGGCAACGAACAAGGGCCTGACTTCGATTGAAGCCAGGCCCTTCGAGCGGGGAGGGGGGTATTCCCCGCAGACCGGGCACAATGCCCAGCTTGTTCTTAAAATTTTTTAGTACAAGTAACGGATGAGATATCGGCTGCCTTTAACGATATAGGTGTTGCCATATCTGTCGACGCAGGCGGTCCCGCCAATTTTGGCCCGGTGACCACGCCAATAGCCCTTTTTCTTCACGGGATAGCACGAACCATCATGGTTATCGTTATAAGCATGTTTCCAAGCCCGTCGTTTATATCGCTTGTAGGAATGGCGGTGTTTATACGTTGCTTTTGGGTGCACGTAATAATGGTTGTCGCTATGGAGGCCCCAACCCAGCAAACCTAAAGCACCGAGGATAACCGTTTTGTTGCCATGGTGTTTGAAATGTTTTTTGTAATGTTTGCCGTAGTAATGACTGTGATATTTACCGTTGTACTTGTGTTTGTACCCGCCCGCTTCGGCCAGGCTCGTTGTCAACATAAGCCCGAGTGCCGCGATAGCGGCCATCGCAAATCCGGATCTGTTTTTGATCGTGTGTTGCCTCATCTTATGTGCTCCTCTGAAGAACCGGCTGGGTTGCCCCTTTAAAACCGGCGCTCCTTTTCTGCGTTATTGCAGTTATAAGTATATGCAATAATATAATTAAAAGTACAGTAAATTATATGTGATCGGTAAATCACATATAATTCAAAAAGTTATGTGAGGTATGGTTACAGGGAGCGGGCGAAGTCGGCGAGAATATCGACGGCTTCATCCCAATTTTGGGCTTCCGTGCGGCCCGACTTTTTGCGGGGTTTAAAGCCATGGTCGCCGTCCTCGAGCCAGTGCACCTTAATCGCGGATGACAGGGCATAGCCGTTGACGTCGTCGGCCGTACCAAAAGGATCACGGGTCCCTTGTAAAATCCGTGTCGGCGTTTTGATTGTCTCGAGATGTTCGGTCCGGCGTTTTTCCGGCTTGCCGGGCGGGTGAAACGGATAGCCGAGGCAAACGAGGCCGCGCACATTCATGTCATCAGCGACCATGCTGGCAATGCGACCGCCCATGGATTTGCCGCCGATGATGAGATTTTGCGCTCCCAGTTCGTTAATCACGGTGCGATAGGTTTCGAGTAAAATTTTTGCTGTGTTGGGCGGGCGCCGTTTGCCGTCTTCGCGCCGCGCGGCCATGTAGGGAAATTCGAAACGCGCTACGCGAAATCCTTTTATCGCGAGCTGTTCGGCGAAATAGGCCATATACGCGCTGTCCATCGGTGCGCCCGCGCCGTGCGCCAAAACAAACGTAATGGGGGCGTCTTCAGGACCGTTGAAAAGAAAATCAGAGGCCATTGCCGTCATGAATTTTCATGGCGCCGGGTTTAAACTCGGCGAAGAAATCATTGCCTTTGTCGTCAACAACGATAAAAGCGGGAAAGTCTTTAATATCGATTTTCCATATTGCTTCCATGCCAAGCTCTTCGTACTCGATGACTTCGACCTTGGTAATACTGTCTTGCGCCAAGCGTGCCGCCGGACCGCCGATAGAGCCTAAGTAGAATCCGCCGTGTTTTTTGCAGGCATCGGTAACTTGCTGCGAACGGTTGCCTTTGGCCAGCATGACCATGGAACCCCCGGCTGCTTGAAATTGTTCGACATATGAATCCATCCGTCCCGCCGTGGTCGGCCCGAACGAACCGGAGGGCATGCCTTCGGGCGTTTTTGCCGGCCCTGCATAATAAACCGCGTTCTCCTTGAAATAATCCGGCAGGCCCTCACCGGCATCGAGCCGTTCTTTCAGTTTGGCGTGCGCGATGTCGCGCGCGACGATCAGCGATCCGCTGAGCGACAGCCGTGTCCGGATCGGATATTGGCTAAGGGTTTTTAAGACTTCCGCCATCGGTTTGTTGAGGTCGATTTCGACGACGTCACCACCGAGGTGTTCATCCGTCACCTCGGGTAAATGTTTGGCTGGGTTGCGCTCGAGCTCTTCGAGGAACACACCGTCTTTTGTGATCTTGGCCTTGATTTGCCGGTCGGCCGAACAGGACACGCCGAGCGATACCGGGCAGGATGCGCCGTGCCGGGGCATGCGGATGACGCGCACGTCATGGGCGAAGTATTTGCCGCCGAATTGCGCGCCGACGCCGATCCGCTGGGCAAGCTCGAGCAGTTTCGCTTCGGTTTCCAGATCGCGGAATGCCTGGCCGTGTTTGTTGCCGGAAGTCGGCATATTGTCGAGGTAATGGCACGATGCGAGTTTCATTGTTTTCATGCACATCTCGGCCGATGTGCCACCGACCACAAGCGCCAAGTGATAGGGCGGACAAGCCGCAGTGCCGATGGACAATAATTTTTCTTCGAGAAATTCGAATAAGCGGTCCGGATTGAGTAACGCTTTGGTTTCCTGATACAGGAAGGCCTTATTGGCTGAACCGCCGCCCTTCGCGATAAACATCAGTTTATAGGCATCGCCATCGGTCGCCATGATATCGATTTGCGCGGGCAGATTATTACCGGTGTTAACCTCTTCATACATATCAAGCGGCGCCATTTGACTGTAACGTAAATTGTTTTCCGCATAGGCCTGACATATGCCTTCAGACAATGCCGCTTCATCACCGCCACCGGTCCAGACCTGCTGACCTTTTTTGGCGAACACAATCGCCGTGCCGGTGTCTTGACACATGGGCAGCACACCGCCGGCGGCGATGTTGGCGTTTTTCAGGAGCTCCATAGCGACGAACTTGTCGTTATCTGAGGCTTCGCCGTCTTTTAAAATCTTGGCGAGTTGCTCGAGGTGATCCGCCCGCAAATAGTGCGACGTATCATGCAGGGCTTCTTTGGACAGCAGTTTCAAAGCCTCAGGATCGACTTTGAGAA
>CALINB010000354.1 GCA_938045325.1 uncultured Rhodospirillales bacterium
AAAATGATTGCGGTTCATAAGCATTACCTTGAGACTAGACAGAGGTAACGGCAAGGTCTCAGGCCGTCAAGTGGGGTAAAGCCCTACATTTTTTCCAATTGAGATACGGCCCAGGCCGCGGCCTCCTGAACCAGCGGCGAAACATCCCCTGTTGCGTGCTCGGCACAGTCTTTCAGTTTTTGGTCACCACTATTGCCGATTGCGATCATCACATTACGCACAAACCGGTCCCGTCCAGTCCGTTTGATGGGAGAGCCAGCAAATATTTTGCGAAACGTCGAATCATCGAGAGCGGCGAGATCTGAAAGGCGCGGTGATTGTAATTCGGCCCGTGGAAAAAAATCTTTTTCTTTTGTCGGTTCGGCAAACTTGTTCCAAGGGCAGACGGCAAGGCAATCATCACAGCCATAAACATGATTGCCCATCAAAGCCATCAAATCTGAACCGATTGACCCTTTATGCTCAATCGTAAGGTAAGAAATGCACAATGTCGGATTTAACCGGTTGGGCGCGATAATGGCATCGGTTGGACAGATTTGCATACAGGCATCGCATGATCCGCAATGATCGGTTTCCGGTGAGTCGGGCGGCAACTCAAGACTGGTGAAAACTTCGCCAAGAAACATCCATGAGCCGAACTCACGGGACACTAAATTTGTATGCTTGCCTTGCCAGCCCACCCCGGCCCGGGCGGCGATGGGTCTTTCCATCACTGGAGCGGTATCGACAAAGACTTTGATGTCGCAAGCCCAGGTTTCGCCCATCCAACGGCCCAATTGCTTCAGGCGTTTTTTAAAGACAGTGTGGTAGTCGCGGCCTTGCGCATAAACACTGATCGCCGCGCGGTCTTTTTGATCAAGTGCAGCAAGCGGATTGTTCGGCGGGGCGTAGTTCATGCCCAAAACGATAATCGAACGGGCATCGGGCATAATTTTTTGTGGATCGGATCGTCGCTCGGTATGGCGGGCAAGCCAGTCCATATCTCCGTGGTATTCTTTTGCAAGAAACCGGGAAAGAGCTTCCGCATCCTTGGCATCAGCCGTTGCTGGGGCGAAGCCTACGACGTCAAATCCGATTTCAAGGGCCTTATTGCGGATAGATTGCTTGGTGTTTGCCATGAATCTCGATTGCTATTAAAGAATACGCCGCTCGCTCGTATCTTTTAGAATGCTATGGTAACAGAATTATTCGCATAAATTTCAACCATTAGGTTATCGAGGTTTTTTTGATTAACAAAGCAAAAGCCGTTGTTTTGCTCAGTGGAGGTCTTGATTCAACCACTGTATTGGCGCTTGCGCATGATCAGGGGTTTGAGACCTATGCGCTGACACTTCGCTACGGCCAGCGCCATGAAGTTGAAATCAATGCGGCGACGAAAATCGCGGAAACGATGAAGGTCGCCCGTCACGCAATCCTTGATATCGACCTTGGAGTCTTTGGTGGTTCGGCCTTAACCGATGCAACGCCCGTGCCGAAAGGCCGAAGTGACACAGAAATTGGTACCGGCATTCCGGTGACCTATGTGCCAGCCCGTAATACCGTTTTTCTTTCCTTAGCCTTGGCTTGGGCCGAAGTGTTGGAGGCCTACGATATTTTTATTGGCGTTAATGCGCTCGATTACAGTGGCTATCCCGATTGCCGGCCTGAATTTATTCAATCCTTCGAGTCTCTTGCTGCGTTAGCAACAAAAGCGGGTGTTGAAGGGGCAAAAAAATTTACGATTCACACACCATTGATCGATTTATCAAAAAAAGAAATTATCGAAAAAGGCCGCGCTCTCGGTATCGATTACGGCTTAACCCGGACGTGCTATGATCCAACGCCTGACGGCATTCCTTGCGGTGCTTGTGATGCCTGCTTGTTACGATTGAAAGGCTTTCAAGAAGCCGGCCTCGAAGATCCTTTAGACTATCCACGCGGTTAAAGCGAACGGTCATGACGTATACGGTAAAAGAAATTTATTTTACCCTGCAAGGCGAGGGTATCAACACGGGCCGCCCGGCTGTGTTTTGTCGTTTCGCGGGATGCAATCTTTGGTCCGGCTTGGAAGAGGATCGGGCAACGGCGATTTGCAATTTTTGCGATACCGACTTTGTCGGTACCAACGGACAAGGCGGCGGTAAATTTACGACAGCAGACGAATTAGTCGATGCCGTATCGGCATGCTGGCCGGAAAATCAAGACCCGCAATCATCACCATTTGTTGTTTGTACGGGTGGCGAGCCGATATTACAGTTGGACGAAAATTTGATCGCGGCGTTTCACCAAAGGGGGTTTTATGTCGCTGTCGAAACCAATGGGACCTTGCCGGTGCCGGCAGGTATTGATTGGATTTGCGTCAGCCCAAAAGCGGGAACGGATTTGCAGCAGGTATCGGGCAACGAACTGAAATTTGTTTACCCACAAAAATCAATCGAGCCGGAACAATTCGAGCATATGGAATTCGATCATTTCCTGTTGCAGCCCATGGACAATGAAAATCGTCCATTGAACACACAACAGGCTCTCGCGTATTGTCAGGCCCATCCCAATTGGCGGTTAAGCCTACAAACACATAAGATTTTAGGCTTGCCCTAACGTGTTTGGATTATAAAGATAGTCGATGGAAATTTTTAAAGAGTTCACATTTGAAGCGGCACATATGCTGCCGAACTTACCGGCAGATCATAAGTGCCGCCGCTTGCATGGACACTCATTTAAAGTCAGCATTTCTGTCGCTGGTCCGGAAAATCCAGCCACCGGGTGGGTGATGGATTTTGCCGAAATCAAGAATGCGTTTGAGCCCGTTCGCCTCGAACTTGATCATTATTATTTGAACGATATTCAAGGCCTTGAAAATCCGACCAGTGAAGTTATCGCCCGGTGGATCTGGCAACGCTTGAAGCCGAAATTACCGCAACTTAGTAAGGTTACACTTTGGGAAACCTGCAATGCGGGCTGTGTCTACCGGGGTGAAGAGTAGATTCGCACTTAACCGTTGAAATTACACGGTTATGACATGTCGTTCGAATTGGGCGAGCGTTAAGAATTACGTTATAATTCACCCGCTTCTACTGTCACGAAATAAACATCTAAATCAGCTAAAAGCGGAAGCGATGTTGTTTGATCGTTTTGACGATCGATATTGGGAGGCCGATATGTCATCAATCGAAGAATTGACCGTTGGCGGCAGTGCAATGAAAACTTATGTCGGTTTGCCTGCCGGTACGGGGCCGCATCCAGCAATGGTTGTTATGTGTCATGGTGCGGGTATTGATGAATTTACCAAAGACCGTGTCGATCAATTAGCGAAGGCAGGGTATGCCGCTGCCGCTCCGGATGTTTTTCACCGCATTCCTGAAATTACGGACTCGGCAGAAAAACGTGCGAGTATGACCGATGGGGAAATCGCCGACGATATCAACGCGACGGTCGACTTTATTCAAGCGCACCCGAATGTCGACGGTTCACGCATCGGTATTATCGGCCATTGCATGGGCGGACGAATGTCTTTTTTGGGTGCCATCGTCAGTCCGGCCATTAAAGCCTGTGTCGTTTTTTATAGCGGCAATATGATGAAAACCTGGGGTGAGGATACGGCAAAATCACCGTATGACCGGCTTGATGAGATTGCCTGTCCTGTTATCGGATTCTTCGGCCTTGAAGACGAAAACCCCTCGCCGGCGGATGTCGATCAAATCGAACACCGTTTGAAGGAGCTTAATGTCGATTGTACGTTCTACCGGTATGAAAGCGCTGGCCATGCGTTTCAAAATTTTTTGGCGAAGAATAAGTTTGGCCAAGGCCCTAGCGATGAGGCTTGGGCACATGTGCTCGATTTTTTAAAAGAAAATCTCGGGTAAATTATTTTCGGCCCGTATACGGGTTTACGCCCTGATCGGGAATAAATACACCTTTAGGCGGGCTTCCGGTTTGATAAAACACATCAATGGGGATGCCGCCGCGCGGATTAAAAAACCCGCCGATTCGCAGCCATTTTGGTTTGGCGGCTTTAATAATCTTGCTGGCAATACTTATTGTTGCATCTTCATGAAACGAGCCGTGGTCGCGGAAAGACGCAATATATAGTTTTAACGACTTACTTTCGACAATACGCGACCCAGGAACATAGTCGATAACAATATGGGCGAAATCCGGTTGGCCGGTGATTGGGCAAAGGCAGGTAAATTCAGGGCACGTAAAACGGACGGTGTAGTGCTTACCCTTATTAGGATTAGCAACCGTCTCTAAAATGGCGGCGTCCGGCGAAGCCGGGATTCCGGCTTGACGGCCCAATTGCGTCAGTTTTGCCGATGTTGCATTTTTTTTTCCGGTTTTTGCTTGGGGCTTTTTCATCATTCGGCTTCTTCTTGTTTGGCGGTTTCGCTTTCGTTGTATTGCGCATAGAACGATTTGGCAAATTTATCGAATTTTTGTTCGGCAATGGCTTCGCGCATACCAGCCATTAATGTCTGGTAATAATCAAGATTGTGCCAGGTCAACAGCACGGCGCCGAGGATTTCGTTGGCTTTGACGAGATGGTTGATATAGGCGCGGCTGAAGTCCCGGCAGGCCGGGCAGGTGCATGTTTCATCCAGCGGCCGGGGGTCGTCACGGTGGCGGGCGTTGCGCAAGTTCAGCGGGCCTTGGGCGGTAAAGGCCTGTGAAGTGCGCCCCGAGCGGGTTGGAATGACGCAATCGAACATATCAACACCGCGTGCAACGGATTCAATTAAATCCGCTGGCCTGCCAACGCCCATTAAGTAGCGCGGTTTATTGGCAGGGAGGTGAGGAACCGTCTTTCCAAGGACCTCAACCATGATGTCCGGACCCTCACCAACCGCGAGTCCACCGACAGCATAGCCGTCAAATCCGATTGTTTTTAATTTTTCAGCCGATTCGGCGCGAAGGTTTTCATAAACACCGCCTTGAACGATACCAAACAATCCATAACCGTCGCGGGGCTTAAACGCGTTTTTTGAACGTTCCGCCCAGCGCATGGAAAGTTGCATCGACTCATGAGCAACTTCTTCGCTAGCCGGGAAGGGTGTGCATTCATCGAAGGCCATGGTGATATCGGCATCGAGCAGATGCTGGATTTCGATTGCACGTTCAGGCGTTAGCTCATATGACGTGCCGTCAATGTGCGATTGAAACGTAACCCCGTTCTCATTGAGGGTCCGCAATTTTGACAACGACATCACTTGAAAACCGCCTGAATCTGTAAGAATGGGCCCCGGCCAATTCATGAATTTATGTAAGCCGCCGAGCCGGGCAATGCGTTCGGCCCCGGGGCGCAACATCAAGTGATAGGTATTGCCAAGGATAATGTCGGCCCCGGTTTCACGGACGGCATCGGGTGTCATGCCTTTGACCGTTGCGGCCGTGCCAACAGGCATGAAGGCTGGTGTTCTAACAGGCCCATGTGCCGTTTCAAGCAGGCCGGTCCGGGCCTCACCGTCATTTGCCTGCAAGGTAAATTTTGTACCACTCATGGTTTGCTGTCTTTCGCTAGAAGACAAGCATCGCCATATGAATAAAACCGGTAATCGTGATCGATGGCGTGTTGGTAGGCTTGCTTCATGCGATCTGTCCCGGCAAACGCGCACACCAGCATAAAAAGTGTCGAGCGCGGTAGATGAAAATTTGTGAACAACATATCGGCGGCTTTAAAGCGATATCCGGGTTTAATGAATAACGATGTATCGCCCGTGAAAGGTTTAAGCGTACCATCCGCGCGGGCCGCTGTCTCCAACAGGCGCAGCGCCGTTGTACCGGCTGGAATAATACGCCCGCCGTTTGCCCGAGTTTTATTAATCAACATAGCTGTTTGCTTGCTGACATCCCCCCATTCAGCATGCATGCGGTGCTCATCAACGTTATCCGTTCTAACCGGCAGAAATGTCCCCGCACCCACGTGTAACGTGACAAATGTGTGTTGAATGTTTTTCTTGCTTAATTCAGCCAATATTTCAGGTGTGAAATGCAATCCGGCAGTCGGCGCGGCGACAGCGCCGGGAACTTCGGCGAACATGGTTTGATAATCATCGTGGTCCTGACGGTCGGGCAGTGGATTTCTTTTGATGTAAGGCGGCAACGGCATGGCACCGTATTGTTCAAGCTGTCTGCGTAAATCATCGCCGGCGTGCTGGAATGTTAGCGTGACTTCACCCTGTTCACCCTTGGCGGTAACCTCGGCGGTGAAATCCTCGGCAAAATCGATTTGATCGCCCGGCTTCAGTTTTCGTGCCGGTCGCGCAAAAGCCCGCCAGGTATCAGGAGCCTCCTCTTTATGCAAGGTGACATCGATTTTGGCCGTTTTGCGCTTACCGATCAGGCGGGCCGGAATCACGCGGGTGTTATTGAACACCAAGAGATCGCCGGGGCGAAATAGTCCCGGCAGGTTTTTAAGCGTGCTATCCGTGAGTGACTCATCAACAACAAGCAAGCGGGCCGAATCACGAGGCTGTATGGGCCGTTGCGCGATATTCTCGGGCGGTAATTCATAATCGAAGTCGCTGAGTTTCATCATATTGGGGCCGTTATTATCGTGCTTTCCCTTGTAAAAAAAGGGAAAGCCGCCCCATGACAACGGTTTTTTTACGCTTTTTACCGATACTCAGCGTTTGGGGAGAAAGACATGAACGATTTGATCAAGCCGGCGGCCGCCGAATTTTTAGGTGCTTTCTTTATCGTTTTTGCTGCTTCCGGCGCCATCATGGTCGATGTGATTACCGGTGGTGTTTTAGGTCAAGTCGGCACCAGTGTGGTTTTTGGTCTTTCCGTCGCCCTCATGATTTTATTATTTGGTTCCATTTCCGGTGGACATTTTAATCCGGCCATCAGCCTTGTCATGTTAGCGGTCCGGGGCATGCCGACCATGCGGCTTCTTGTGTACTTGGCCGTACAATTGGCCGGTGGGTTAACTGCCGCGATCATATTATTGAATCTTCTTGGTGATATTGCGCGTCTCGGTACACCGTTACCTAATTTGGAAATCGCGACTGTTGCGGATGTTTCGGCGACGATATTGATTATTGCACTCGAATTTGTTTTTGCCGCTATGTTCATTGCGGTGGTTTTGACTTTTTCTAAAGGTATTTTCCTCAAAGGGCCGCTGGCAGCGTTTTCCGTCGGTTCCGCCGTCGCATTGGTCGCCTTTGTGGGCGGACCGATTACCGGAGCGGCCTTAAACCCAGCACGTTATCTCGGTACCGCCGTTATTTCCGGCTCGTTCGATTACATCGTGACGTATTTATCCGCCATCGTCTTTGGAGCTTTTGCCGGTGCTCTGATCTTTCGGCTCATCGTCGATAAAGCCGATTAAAATCGGTTAAGAAACCGGCGCGATGGATTGCGCCGCTTTATTGACGACATCGATCATCTCGTCTTCCGCACCCGTTAAAGGATGCGGCGTACTATCATCGCCAATCACGATTTGATGATAGGACGAACCGGGGCCGGCGGCATATGCGGCCTTACGTCCGGCGGCGTCTTTTGAAACATTATCATCCCCGCCGCCGTATATATCGTAAACCGGTACAGCAACTTTACCGATAGTATTTAGGGCACTGACCAAGCCACCGCCGTTCGTGCCGATACCGAGTGCGAGAAAGCCGGCTACCGGTAAAGGGCCTTCGCCGCCTTCTTCAGACAGAAAAGCGGATGTCATGCGCGCGCCCATGCTGTGACCGGATAGGATAACTTTTTTGGCGCCGTGTTTGGCGAGTTCCGCCATGGCTGTGCGAATACGGGCATAGCATTCCGGGAAAGTATAAGGGTCGTAATCCGGACCCTCGTCGTAATATTCCCACTCATCGCCTTTCTTGGGGTCGGGGCGCGCTATGGATAATGTGGAATAGCCGGCTTCATTCAGACTTTTTCGTACGATACCGACGGGGGGAGAATCCGGATTGGTCTTACTGCGCCCATGAATGAGAATAACACCGACATCGCTGGTACCCTTCAGCAATAGGCCCTGAAACTTATCGCTGCCGCCTTGATCGGCGGAATTTAAGGTGAGTTCTGTGGTGTTGTCTTGTGCTGCAGTATCCATAACGTTCCTCCCATATGACTTAGTTGGTGATTGTCCGTCAGAATTTGATGTCGGTCAACTTTTTCGCACGTGATGAAAATGAATATTCAGTATCGCCAGGGCACAGCCTTTGGTTTTGAGGAAATATGCGCTATAGAACCGGCCCCTGTTTAATTTTTCCTTGAGAGTTATTCCATGACACAACCTCCCGCATTTGCCCCGGCCCATGATGACGAGGCGCCACAAGATGCTATTGCACGTATCGAAGGGCTGTCTGAGGTTTGCCATACGGCCTTCGACGGCGGTCAGATGGTTTGGCACGTGTGGGGTGAAGGAACCCCGTTGGTTTTGCTACACGGTGGTTACGGTTCCTGGATGCATTGGATTCAAAATCTCCCGGTGCTGGCAGGCCGGTTTCAAGTGTTTGCGGTTGATATGCCCGGCTTTGGCGCGTCCGGCGATATGCCCGAACCGCATAACGCAGAACACATTGCAAAATTGGTGTCCGCCGGGATTGATGAAATTGTACCGAAGGACAAACCCATTCATATGGCCGGGTTTTCTTTCGGCGGGATCATTGGCGGCAATGTTGCGCCGTTGCAGGGCGAGCGGTTGATCTCGCACACATTTTCCGGTTCGAGCGGCATGGGGCTGACCCGCAACACGCTTGAACCATTTGTCAGCTGGCGTAAAGCGGAAATGCCTGAAGCGCGCAAAGAAGCGCATCGGAAGAACCTTGAAATTCTGATGATTGCCGATCCCGCAAAAATCGATGATCTAGCCCTCTATATACAGGATTGGAACACGCAGCGCGGCCGGGTCAAAAGCCATCTCATTGGTCATGCTGATAATCTCAGCGAGGCCTTGAGCCAAACGAAAGGGCGTCTCATGGGCCTTTACGGCAATTGCGATGCTTACGCAAAAGGCCATCTGCACGAACGCGTTACCTATTTAAGTGGATTCCAACCGAACCTGATCTTCCGCAAGCTCGAAGGCGCGGGCCATTGGGGATGTTATGAATCTCCCGATGCGTTTAACAAAAATTATTTTGAAATGATCGACGAAGTTGAAGCCTAAGCTTTAACGTGATCGCGCTTGAACGTTTCGTAAAATTTTAATGCAGCCAGGGCAACGGCCGCGTTACTCAATTCATCGAATACAGGAACATTCGATTCGAGCGCGATTTTACGAAACCGGCGCTTAATCTCTTCGGTCTCCGGATCGCCTTCCGAGCGCAATGCGAGTAGGAAGTGGGCTTGTCCCGGATATTTCTCCTGAATACGAAACGCGGCTTGAAGCAGGTTCTCCATGACACTCGGCGGGGTGCGACCGCGGAATGCAGCCATGTTCAAGTGCATGACGAGGGCATCGGGTTTACTGTGAGCATAAACCGCATCCATGATTTTTTCGGCGATGGCGCCTTCTTCCTGGCGTAGCGTGCCGACCGGCGCATCGACCGGATTGTCGATACTGGTGCCGGGAGGCAGTTGCAGGGCGCGCAAGGCATCGACGGTTTTACTGTCAAACGGTGGAATGGATAAACCGCGCCGGGCATAAAAATCCGACGCCAAGACACTGGTGCCACCACCATTGCCAAACAGCGTGATGCGGTCGCTCGGCCGGTCAGTGCGCGGTTCCAGGTTCTGAAACGCCAATAAAATATCTAGAAATTCATCGAGGGTGTCGGCCAGGATGCAGCCGGTTTGCTTCGAAAGCGCGAGCCAAACCTGTTCGTTGCCGGCCAAAGCGCCCGTATGCGAGGCGGCTGCGCGCGATCCCTGTTCGGTACGCCCGCCCTTGAGAATAACAACGGGCTTGCTGCCTTGTGACGCTTTCAACGTTTCAAAAAACTTGCGGCCCTCTTTGACTTGCTCGAGATACGCACCGATGACTTTGGTTTCCGGGTCGGCAAGGTAAAAGTCCAGCAACTCCGTGGGGCCGATATCGGCGCAGTTGCCGACGGAAACGAGGCCGCTGAAACGCACGCCCCGGCGTTGGCCGCGCGCGACAATGTCGGTGCCGAGTCCGCCGCTTTGCGAAATAATACCAACGGGGCCGAGTTCCTTTGATGATTCTTCAACAAATGTGATGCCGCCGCGCGGGGAGTAAAGACCGAGTGAATTCGGCCCGATAATCCGGCAATTATTTTTATGGGCCGTCTCAACGAGTTGGTTTTGCAAAGCAACTCCTTCGGAGACTTCGCCGAAACCGCTCGAAATCACATGGGCGAATTTAATGCGGCCTTGACCCGATTCCACAAGATCCGGTACCTGCGCGGCGCCAACGGCGATGTAGCAGTAATCCACAGGCTTCGGCGTTTCGGCCAAGGATGGATAGGCCTTGAAGCCGTTGATTTCGTCGGCCTTCGGATGGATCGGATAAATATCACCCTTAAAGCCGTAATCCTTAATCCGGCGCAAAAACGTATTACCGATGATTTCCTTGCTTGAGGACGCGCCGACAATGGCGACCGTCTTCGGCGCAAACAGGGGCTGATAATAAGCCGCGGCGTCTTGGCCCGACGCCGGTTTTGGGGTTGTGTTTTTATTCATGAGTTCGATTGTTTGGTTAGGATGAACCGGGCATCGACGGCAACGGCGCCGTTGTCGGAAACGATCAGCGGATTGATGTCGGCTTCGGCAATATCGTCCTCAAGCTGCATCAAGAGGCCGTTATCGCCGCCGACTTTCATCAGGACATCGATGATGGCGTCTTCGGAAACCGGTTTCTGGCCGCGCGCGCCTTTTAATAACGGTGCGCCTTTCAGCTCAGCCAGCATTTCGCGGGCATCGATTTCCTCAATCGGGCAAATGCGGAAGGCGACGTCCTTGAGGACTTCTACGAAAATGCCGCCGAGGCCGACCATGACGAGTGGGCCGAACTGCGGATCCTTTAGGCCGCCGACAACGAGTTCCTGACCGGGGGGTGCCATTTCTTCGACCAGATAGCCGTCGACATCGGCTTTTTTGATTTCAGGCTGTTTTGCCATTTCGGCGATCGCTTGGCTAACTTCATCGGCGTTTTGCAGGCCGACCTTCACGCCACCGGCATCGCTTTTGTGCAAAATATCGGCCGACATGACCTTCACGACGACGGGAAATTTTAAATTGCTGACATCGCCGGCCGCCGTGGCGGCATCCTTGGTGACGATGGATTGCGGCACTGTGACGCCGAATTCGGCGAGCAATTGCTTGCCGTTGGATTCATCAAGGGCTTTGCGGCCGCTTTTTCTCGCTTGAGAGATTGTTTCTTGGATCGTCATAATAAAGGGAACAGTTAAATTGTGGTGGGCCAATATTGCATCAGATGTTTGCCCACGCCGTTCGATAAGCGTAGACGATGTATTTCTAGCATACGAATCAAATAATCACGAGTCTGGCTCGGTGGGATGACATCTTGTGTGGAATAAACCTGTGCCAATCCCCAAACGTCGCTTTCCTGCGCGATATCGGTGAAAGCTTCGCCGAAGTCTTCATCGTCGGGTTCTTTGTTATGAACGATCTTGGTCGCGGCGATGGGGTCCATAAAGCTGATTTCTGCAGTCGGCCAGCAAACGATATCGTCGGAATGTTTGCCGCCGCCCATGGCCACGTAGGCTCGGCCGTAACTTTTGCGCATGATAACGGTCAGGGTCGGTACGCTGACGAGACAGGTCGAATTCATAAAGTTCATAATGTGTCCCGGCGCGCCTTGGCGCTCGGCTTCGAGGCCGATGAAAAAGCCGGGTGTGTCGACGAATTTAATAATCGGAATATTGAAGGAATCGCAGAGCACCTGAAAGGCGATCATCTTATCGATAGCTTCGACGTCCATTGAGCCCGCTTTGTGGATCGGGTTATTGGCAATGATGCCGACGACATGGCCATCGAGGCGGGCCAGTGCCGTCACGGCGGGTTTGCCGAAGCGGGGCTTCATCTCGAACAATGAATCTTTATCGAAAATGCGCTCAAGAACTTTTTTCACGTTGTAAACCTGCGTGCGCCGTTCGGGGATCAGCGTGTGCAGGTCCTCCATCTCCGCACCCGATCCTTCGGGAACGTCGGCGCGGGGAGGGGTTTCACGGTTGTTGCTCGGCATGTAGCTCAAATACTTGCGCAGGGTTTCCATCGCCTCTTCATCCGAATCCACGGCATGATCGATTAGGCCGGTTGTATCTGTATGTAATTTCCAGCCGCCGAGTTCTTCGAGATCGACCTCGCGGCCGATGGCTTTTGAGACGAGTTTGGGCGACGACACGGCCATGCAGGAGCCTTTGCGCATGACGGCGAAGTCCGAACAGCACGTCAGCCAAGCGGACGATCCGAATGAAAAGCCGAGTGCCGCTGCCGCCCAGGGCACGGTGCGGTCGCGCATGAATTGGGTTTTATCGTTACCGAGCAGTTGACCCATCCCGCGTGAGCCCATGGCGTCGGGCAGGCGCGCACCGGTGGATTCGCCGACGAACAGCATCGGGATGCCTTTTTGCTGCGCGGTGGTTTTGACCCAACCGAGTTTTTTCGAATTCGTCGCGCTGGTCGATGCGCCTTTGACCGTGAAGTCGTTCACGACAAACGCAACATCGCGACCGTTGATCTTGCCATAACCGGTAATTTTGCCGTCCGTCGGTGTTTTCTCGGCATCTTCGGGATACACGCCCGACGTGCCGAATAAACCGGACTCGAGAAACGTACCGGGATCGATAAGCTTATCGATCCGTTCGCGGGCGTTCAGTTGACCTTGGTTGTGGCGTTTATCAAGCTTTGCCTTGCCGCCCATACCAAGCGCCTTTTGCCGGCGCTTTTCGAGATCATCCAGCCGCTCGTCCCAGGTTTTATCGGCGTAACCGAGTCCGGAGCGTTTTGCGGGTTCGGCTTCGGATTTTGCCGCTTTTTTCGCCGGTTTCTTTTTTTTGGTTTCTTTTGCCATGTTGACCCTCGGTTATTTCAGGAGACTGTTTGTCAGGCCGGTGTGCAGGTCGCCGGCGATAAACTCGTCTGAATCCAGTACTTTAATGAGAAACGGAATGTTGTGTTTAACGCCGTCGATGGGGAAGTTGCCCAATGCATCCTTGAGGCGCGCGATGGCCTGGTTGCGGTCGGCGCCATGGGCAATGACCTTGGCGATCATCGGATCGTAAAACGGCGTAACCTCCTGACCTTCAGCAAAACCCGTATCGACGCGAATGCCTTCCATGCCGATCGGCGGTCGGTAAACGTTCAACGGTCCCGGCGAAGGGAAAAACTTCACCGGGTCTTCGGCATAAACCCGCGCTTC
>CALINB010000355.1 GCA_938045325.1 uncultured Rhodospirillales bacterium
CAGCGAGTTTTGAGGCTAAATATGTTACGAGCGCTAACCCGTACGGATATGCTGGAAGCGCGGAGGGATTTTTTGGTAAATTCGTTTGGGGAAAAGCATCAAAATGGTAAATAAATTGTGCGTTGGGTAGCCAGTGTGAAAACTCATCCCATTGCGACGCACGCATGGCTGTGACAAGCAATAAAAAGGGGATTGCTAAAACAATAATGCGCCAAAGCTGGTTGGCATTTGCCGTTATTGTGCCATTTCGGCGGTCACGAACGATAACAAACCAACTGGATAAAAAGGCGACGGCGAATATTCCGAATGCAAGGACCTTAAAGCTAATATTGGTAAACGTGCCGAACAAAACGAAAATGAATACAGTAACCCCCCAGCCGACGAAAATGTCGACGCCGGAAAAGCGCCGCTGACCGGTAGCAGCTGCGCCGATAACGGAAAATAAAATAAGAACAATAGCCAAAGACAAAAGCCCGAGCAGTTGATCGGCGGTCGGCGAAAATGCGTTTAATAAATTTGACATAATATGCTAGCTGCCGATTGCATCATCGCACTGGGTCAGCACGCGTACGACATCAACGCCGAGTCGAAGCGAGTCACTATTTGTATTATTCTGTCGGATTCGTTCGGCAAATTCATTGACGGCATTTGTTAAGGGCAAAGTATTTAGGAGGGTAGCGACCTGCGGTTGTTCCTGCGAGTTGTGCGATTTAGAAGTTAATTTATTTTCTGCGCAATCATCATAGGTATAGTCTCGTTCATCTGTATAAACGGTAAACGAACGTATTTTTTCTGTGTAATTATTGCCGACCTCAATTGTGACGCTGATATTGCCGTCAAACGTAAGAGAGATTTGATAGCGCTCACATTTTCCTTCCGGATGCGTTTGTGAGCTTAATCGTTTGGCCCATATTTGCGATGGCATTTGACCGGTCAAACTCAGGCACATCGCAATATCATGCGGTGCCCAATCCCAAAGCACGGGCGTATGCCGGCGAAAAGGCCCCATCTGCCCGGCACGGGAATGAATAGATTGAATGGCCTTGGCCTGTTGTACCCGCTTCTTTAGTTCGACAAACGCCGGATGAAATAAATGAGTATGGTCAACAAGTGCAACCGCCTGATGAGCCTCTGCGCTGATGAGGATCTCTTCGGCTTTAGGTAATGACAATGTCAGCGGCTTCTCGACCATCACAGCGAGGCCGTTTTCAAATGCGGCTTTAGTAATTTCAGTGTGGCTATCTGGCGGGGTTGCAATGATGACTCCGTCGATATCACGGGCTTCGATCAGCGACCGCCAATCGTTTGAAACGGCGCACGTGTTCGGAACAAGCGAATGTGCCTCGGAATTGGTGCTGGCCAATCGGCTTAGGTTGATCGAGTCACATTCGGCGAGGGTTCGAATGTAGTTACGGCCCCACCGGCCCGCCCCAATGAGTCCAAGGCGAACTTCGCCTGGATTTCTGGACTTATTGTTCGCCAGTGTAGACCTCGTCAGACCATTGTAAGAACCGGTTCAGGCCGTCGTTCAATTCGACCTGAGGATCGAATTGTAATTGCAAACGGGCTTTATGAATGTCCGGGCAACGACGGTTCGGTTCATCCGCAGGATAGCTGTCGGGATATTCGACGACGTTACTTTTAATACCGCGGCCCAAGACCGTCTCGATGCGCTTAACCAGTTCATGGACGGATATCTCGGGTGTCGGATTGCCGATGTTGTAAACCTCGCCGGGCACGCCCTTGAGCAGAACCAGCATAAAGCCGACCATGGCATCGGTGATGTAACAATAGGTGCGTGTTTGGTTGCCGTTGCCGTAAACGTTAACCGGCATATCGGCTTTGATACGGCTGGCGAAATTAGGTAGCACCCGGTAATCGGCTTCCTTCATGCCGGGACCATATACGTTGAAGGGGCGAATGGCGCCGGTATTGGTGCCGTGTTTATGATGATAAATCGAACATAATGTTTCGCCGACCCGTTTGCTTTCGTCATAACAGGCCCGGGGACCATGACAGGAAACGTTGCCGCGATAGCTTTCGGCCGTCGGCACATGTTCAGGGTCGGGATCACCGTAAATCTCGCTCGAGGAAAAAAACACCATCCGCGCTTGATGCCGGGTCGCCAGCTCAAGCATATTCTTTGTACCGCTGATCGAGACTTCGAGCGTTTCCAGCGGATAGGCCCGGTAATAAAACGGGCTTGCGATTCCGGCCGCGTGAATGACGTAGTCGAGCGAGTCTTCCCACGGGAAAGGCTTTATGACGTCATGGTCGATAAACGTCATATTTTCTTGATTTTCCAAGTTAGCATCGTTTTTTCCGGCCGTGATTAAGTTATCGAGAACGACAACGTTGACGGGCCGGTCGAGCACGGTTTTGTTAAGCTGTAAAAAGATACTGGTGAAGTATTTGCCCAGAAATCCTTGCCCGCCGGTCAGCAAAACGGTTTTACCCGAAAGGGACTGAACCGAATCGCCTAAACGGCTGACGATTTCATCAATGTCTGATGTTTGAACGAAGCTTGACATATTAATGCACCTGCACATTCGGCAGCGGCACGATAAACTTACCGCCCGCTTGTTGAAACTTTTCGTGATTGTTCATGATCGGCTCTGCGAAATTCCATGCAAGTATGAGGGCATAGTCCGGCATACGATCGTAAAGTACTGATGACGGGACCACGGGAATGTGCTGACCGGGTGTGTATAGCCCTTGTTTGAGGGGGCTGTCGTCGACGACGAAATCGACAACATCGGCCCCTAACCCGAAGTGATACATCAAGGTTGTCGCTTTGGCCGGCGCGCCGAAACCGGCAATTGATTTTCCTTGGCCTTTAAAGTCGTCCAGCAACGCCGTCAGCTCCTGTTTAATGGTGTCGATCTTTACGGCAAACTGCTGCAATGTTTCCGAATTGTCCAGTTTCAAACTTTTTTCCTCGGAAAGCCGCTGGGCCACGGACGCTCCGACGCGATGAGGTCCGCCGGCATGCTGAACAATGCCCCGGAGACTGCCGCCGTGCGAGGAAACCCGTTCGGCCTCTATGAGCTCCAAGTCATGGGACTGAAAAAACGAGATCAGGGGCTTCACCGTATGATAGGCCAAATGTTCGTGATAAATCGTGTCGAACAACGTTTGTTCGTAAACATCCAGAAAATAAGAGACCTCAAAAACGAAGACCCCCGATGGTGCCAAGAGCTCGCGTGTACCCTGTGCAATGCCGGCCAGATCGTCGGCATGGGCGAATACGTTATTGGCTGTGATGATCTGCGCGTAGCCCTTTTCTGCTAAAATCTTTTTAGCTAAAGAAGGTGTAAAAAAATCCGTGATGGTCTCGACACCGTTTTTGTTGGCCTGCACGGCGATGTCACGAGCAGGGTCTACCCCTAAAACAGTCATGCCAGCATTTTTGAAAAATCCCAGCAATGTCCCATCATTAGAGCCAATATCGAGAACAAAATCGCCGGTATTGGGCTGAAAACGTTTTATGACGCTGTCGGCGTAGTCATTGAAATGCGCAACGAAAACAGGCGAAGTGCCGGAGACGTAAACGTAATCCGCAAATAAAACGCTAGGGTCGACGACATCGAGTAATTGGAGATGCGAGCATTTCTCGCAAAAAAACAAATCGAGGGGGAATACGTCTTGAGGTTTATCCAGAGCGGCTTCGGACACAAAAGCGTTTGCCGGCGGTGTCGGCGTGAGCGATAGCACTGATGTTAAATCCATGCCGGCGCACAAGCGGCAGGTATCACGGCGGTGATATAAACTACTCAAAATGTGGCGTTAAGATTGAGGTTCAATCGGCGGAATACGCACGACATCGGATTCATAAGTTTCCTGATCGCGCGGATTGCGGCCTAGTGTCAGAAAAACCGTATCTTCGGGAAAGACCATGGCATGGTCGACAAGCGGCGGTGTGAAAAACAACTCGCCCGTTTTAACATGAACATGATCCGGATCGTCCGTGCTGCCGTGAGGGCGGTGGTAGTAATCGATCGATCCCGAAATCACATAACACAAATGCCAATCGGTTTGATGGTAATGGTTGGCCCGGACGGTGCCTTTTTTCGACGAGATCATGACGGCGCTATCCATGGTGAGGTCGGACAGCGGAATGATTTCGCCGCGTTCGTCGGTAAATTTTTCATCGATGGGGACGATAACCGAGGTGGGCCATTGTTTTTGTTCGGCGTCGCTGGGCGGTCTGATTGTCATGCTAAAACCTATGGGTCGATTTGATTTGGTTCAGAAAAGTTGCGATATTTATGATCTGGAAAAGCGTTGGCGGATCAGCATCCAGATAACCGGTATCACGTGAATGGCTTTGATCTTTTTGCCTTCTTCATAACTCCGCCCGTGGTAACTGATGGGCACTTCGTAAATGACTTTTGCCTTCTTTGTGGCTTTTGCCAAGATTTCACCATGCTGTTCCCAGCCTGTTGATCTAAGCTGATCTGCATCGACAAGTTCTCGTTTGTACATCAGATAGCAGCTATAAATATCAGAATATGTGGAGTTGAATAGTATATTAAAAAGCAGTGTCAAAATTCTATTGCCGACGAGGTGCCAAAAATAGTGAATGCGGGTATATCGCGGTGCCTTCATGCGGCTTCCCATAACAATTTCAGCGCCGAATTCAAGAAGCGGGAATAAAAGGTTCGCGTATTCATCGGGATTGTATTCAAGATCGGCATCTTGAAATAACACATAGTCGCCGGTTGCCTTTTTTAAACCGGCTTTAACTGCGGCTCCCTTGCCGCCGTTTTTCGGTAATTGAATAAATGTTTTATATAATTCTGGGTGCGAGTTAAGACGCTCCACTGTTTGATCGGAAGATCCATCATCGATAACGACAACTTCAAACTCGACTCCGTCGATCGATTGCCGATTGACGGATTTGAGTAATTCGATGATTGTCGCCTGTTCGTTATAAACAGGAATAATAATGCTGAGACTAATCATTTAGACAATTATTTTAACTGATCAAGGTTGGCTCTGTGTAACTGCGATTAGATTTTTACCAAATGGAAATGGAAATAGTTTTTCGATAAACTTGGTTGCCGGAACTCCGATATTATCGTAAAGGCTTACTGCAGAAGGGTTAAGCTTTGCTTGTCCGCCAAGGGTGTTTAAGACGTACCAGGGTAAAATACTCAATACGTCCATATAATGAAGCCCTTCGATGCGAAAGCCTGCGGTTTCTAAAGTTTGGCGGAGATTGTGCCGGGTATATCGTCTGAAATGCCCATATATTTGGTCAAACCGGCTATACAAAAACGGCAGGGCCGGCACATACAGCAATAAATAACCGTCAGGCCGCAACCGTTGTTTGAGGCCTTGTAGGGCCGCGCCATCGTCCTCGATATGCTCCAAAACATTGACCATGACGATAACATCATAAAGTTGCGATGAACGGTCGAGAAAGTTTTCCAAAGATTGATCACTGACCGTTACATTCGGATTATTTTTGAAAGTATCTTGCAGTTGGGCGTTTAAATTTTGCGATGGTTCAAGCAAATCAAGACGAGATACATGAGGCAATAAATTTTTTGAGAATGTACCGATGCCCGCCCCGATCTCTAAGGCATTGCCGCCAAGATAGGGACGGAAGGTCTCCATAATCCAATTATAGTAGTTCGGGACATCCGCAAGCACCTCAAGGTCTCTGCCGTCGTATTCTTGATTAGGCTGAATTGAATGTTCGGTCATTTATTGTCTCAGAGTTGGCATTTAGAATAATGAATTTTGAAAACATGTAATTCAGTTTTTATGGGCTTAGATAGTTTGATGGTTCGAGATCCGTATGATGTACCGGTAAAGCTTTTCATCAATTTGAGACATCCCTTTTTATATAGCGCCCTCCACATACGAACGCCCGTTGTATTTTTTTTGCTGCCTTTATTGCCTGCTATTGATCCAACACTAAGCAGGTGAGTAACCTTCTGTGATGTTAATTCACTTAAGAATTTGGCCGCATTTGTCGCTTGAGGCCGCGTGTCGATTTTTGCGTCTAGGGCCCAATGGCCGTAATAAACCGGAATTTTGAATAGATAAGTCAATTGCCGTTCCTGAGTATATAAAAGGTCCCCGGTGTTTAAATTCTTATTGATCCAAGGCACAGCGGTAAAATTTAAAACTGCTTTGCGCAGAAAGGCCTGTTTGGTTTCGCCAGAAAAAATATGCTTGGCATAATTAATGTTGAAAATAAATTGTCCGGCGAGTTGTAAGGAAAGCGTCAACAGGACTGCCGAAGTAAGCGGTAACATATACTTGCTTCTCCCGGTCCATCCGAGGGCTGCTGCGGTAACGCAAATTAGCAATAGCGGATAAAGCGGCAGTAAGTGTCTTATTCGCTGTGAAGATCCGGTAAAAAACCAAAGCGCATAATAAATGAAGAAAATTGCTGCTAACGGTAATAAGGTACTTTTTAATATGCGTTGGCGCGATGCCCAAACGGCCGCGAATATGAATGGCAGCAAGAGGGCGACGTAGGGTCCAACTCCGGTTCGCCCGGCCTCCATGGCGGCGTGACCGAAGAACGTTGCTATAAAAGGATAGGCTATAAACCAGAAAAAATTGACCGGTACTGATTTTTCAATAACCCAAATCAAATTAAAAGCTTCGGCGTGATCTTGGTCCCAATAGAAGTATTGAAAATTTTTTAAAAATCCAAACAAAACCGGAAAAACAGGGTCCCCAGTGTGTGCATAGTTCCATAAGTACCATTGTCCGCCGGCTATCAAGGCGGCGGCGGAGAATATAACGCCCTGTTTAAGCCCCTGT
>CALINB010000356.1 GCA_938045325.1 uncultured Rhodospirillales bacterium
GCGCCCGGCTTCGGTGACCGCCGCAAAGCCATGCTCGAAGATATCTCGATCCTCACCAAGGGTCAGTTGATCTCCGAGGACATTGGCATCAAGCTTGAGAATGTTACGCTTGAAATGCTTGGCTCGGCGAAAAAAGTTGCCATCACCAAAGAAGAGACCACGATCGTTGAAGGTGCCGGTAAAAAAGCCGACATCGAAGGCCGCTGCAACCAAATCCGCGCGCAGATCGACGAAACCTCTTCCGACTACGACAGAGAAAAACTGCAAGAGCGCTTAGCCAAATTGGCCGGCGGTGTTGCCGTGATCCGCGTCGGTGGCGCAACCGAAATCGAAGTGAAAGAGAAGAAAGACCTCGTTGAAGATGCCATGAACGCAACCAAGGCCGCCGTCGAAGAAGGCGTCGTCCCGGGTGGCGGTTCCGCACTTCTTTTCGCGACCCGCGTTCTCGACAAGCTCAAGGTCAAAGACAACGACCAGCAAGTCGGTATCAACATCGTACGCAAGGCTCTCGAAGCGCCGATCCGTCAAATCGCTCAAAACGCCGGGTTCGACGGCGCGGTGGTTGCCGGTAAGGTTCTCGAAAGCAAGAGCGACACCTTCGGTTTCAATGCGCAAACCGAGGAGTATCAAGACCTGGTTAAAGCCGGCATCATTGATCCGGCCAAAGTGGTTCGCGTGGCGTTGCAGGACGCTGCGTCCGTCGCCGGCCTCTTGGTCACCACGGAAGCGATGATCGCCGATGTACCGGAGAAAAAAGAGCCGATGATGCCTCCGCCCGATATGGGTGGCATGGGCGGCATGGGTGGCATGGGCGGCTTCTAAGCAAGCGCATACCACTTAAACGAACGCTACGATCAAGGGCCGCATGTCAATGCGGCCCTTTTTCTTTGCGCATCAACTAAGCAGGGTTGTCGGCAATGACCTTAAATAACGCCGAATGATCGAGACCGCCCCAACCGGCCTCGATCGCGCGGATGTATAACTCCCGGTTCAACGCCGTGCCGGGCAAATCCAAACCGACCTTTGCCGCCAGCGCGAGGGCCAATTCCATATCCTTGCATTGGGTTGCGCATTTACCGCCGGGCTCGAAATTTTCCGTAATCATCCGCTCGCCATGAAGCTCGAGAATACGTGAGTCGGCAAAGCCGCCTTTCAACGCTTCGCGGACCTTGGCCGGATCGGCACCGGCGCGTTTTGCCAATACCAAGGCTTCGGCGACGGCACCAATTGTTAAACCGACAATCATTTGATTGGCGGTCTTCGCCACCTGCCCCGCGCCTTGCGGCCCAATATGCGTGAGACGCGAACCGAGAACATCAAAAACGGGGCGCGCGCGTTCGATATCTTGTGCATCGCCACCGGCCATAATCGTTAATGTCGCTTGCTCGGCTCCGACCGTGCCACCGGAAACGGGGGCATCGATATAACGCCCGCCGGCGGCTTCTATTTTTTTTGCGAATGCGCGGGTCGCATCCGCATCCGACGTTCCCATGTCGATGATGAGGCTCTCGTCGCGCACCACACCGATAACGCCATTTTCGCCGAACAGAATATTTTCAAGCGTCGATGTATCGACGGAAACGATGATGACCATATCGGCAATTTCGGCGACGGCCTGTGACGAAGCGGCCCCCGTTGCCCCGGCCTCAACCATGATCCCGATTTTCTCCGGCGAACGGTTATAAACGATCAAATCGGCGCCGGCGTTGAGCAGGTTCCGTCCCATGGGCTGGCCCATCAGCCCGAGCCCAATCAAGCCGACGGTTTGGCCACTGAGTGATGACATCAAATTCCTCCTGATCATAAATCTGCGCTAGACTAGCAAAGAATCGGCAACCACGCGCCATAACTCCCGCCATCTGCGCTCTATTGAAACTAACCATCGATGCCACCCACTCCATCTTCAGAAATTCCAAGCCAGCGGCCCTTTAGGGAACTCCTCCCGACCTATATCTGCGCGCCGTTCGGCAACGGCTTGTTCGATGCGATCCTTATTATCGTACCGCTCTATGCATTAACGCTCGGCGCGACACCGTCGCAGATCGGCCTTTTGGTCGGTGCGCGTTATTTTATGCCGCTTTTTTTCGGCATTCACGGCGGTGCCATGATCGACCGGTTTGGTGCCAAGCGCATAGCCGTCACCTTCGGCTTTATCACATTGGGGTTGGTGCCGCTTTATCCACTGATGGTGTGGTTCCCCGCGCTGCTGACATTGCAACTCATGGTCGGCATGACGACATCGTTTAGCTGGATCGGCATTCAAACGACGATCATTCATCAAACCGGCGGCAGCACGACGTATCTTGGGCGCTTTACCTTTTGTCAGCAAATTGGCGCCACCACGGCACCGATATTTGCCGGCGCGATGTGGGACCTCACTGGCGTGTGGGGCACATTTTTGTTTATTGCCGGATGGACAATATGCTTTATCGTTTCCGCCAGTTACATCAAAAGCCCCCACAAAGCGCCGGCTGTAACGCGCCTCCGGGCAAGGCTCACCGACATCTTGCCGAAGCCTTCGGATTACTGGAATACATTTGCCTTGATGGCTATTCCAGCCGTCGCACTTGCTATGGCGGTCACCGTGGTGCGCCACACGACGACACCGATCCAGGCATCATTTTACGTCGTCTATCTCGATCAGCTCGGTATGCCAGGGACCATCATCGGCTCCATGGTCGCGCTGGTGGAGATTACCAACGGCATCGGCCCACTGTTCTCAGGCTATCTCACTAAGCAGTTTTCACCCCATTGGCTGCTGATCATTTTCAGCATCATCGCAATATTTCTCATTTCCATCACGCCGCTTTTAGGCGGTGTTATCGTTTTGCTCGGCGCGATCCAAATCGTTCGTGGACTCATTCAAGGCTCGATCCAACCAATTTTCATGTCGACAATTGCGCAAGCGGTCA
>CALINB010000357.1 GCA_938045325.1 uncultured Rhodospirillales bacterium
CGACCGGGTCTGCAGCATCCAAAGCTTGTTCTGCTGGACCGTGAATTCCATGTCCTGCATGTCTTTGTAATGAGTTTCCAGCTTTTCACGGACGCAAACCAATTCGGCATACGTCTCCGGCATGGTTTCTTCCATCGACGGCAGGCTGGCACCGGTTTCCTGTTTCTCGGCCAAGGTCAGCGGCTGCGGCGTGCGAATGCCTGCGACCACGTCTTCACCTTGAGCGTTCACGAGAAACTCACCGTAAAAAGAGTTTTCACCGGTCGAGGGATTACGAGTAAAGCAAACGCCGGTCGCGCAGTCATCACCCATGTTACCGAAGACCATGGCTTGAACGTTCACCGCCGTGCCCCAATCTTCCGGAATATCGTGCAAGCGGCGGTAGGTAATGGCACGGCGGTTCATCCAACTGCCGAACACCGCGCTGATCGCACCCCATAGCTGCGCCGGCGGATCTTGCGGGAACGGCTCACCGGTTTCCTTTTCGACCAGTTTTTTGTAATCCCCGATCAACGATTTCAAATCATCAGCCGACAGTTCCGTATCCAAGGAAACGTTACGCAGATCCTTCAGGTCTTCGAGCAAGTCTTCAAAATAATGATGACCGACGCCGAGCACGACATCGCCGTACATCTGAATGAACCGGCGATAGCTGTCATAGGCAAACCGGCTGTCGCCGCTAGCCTGAGCCAGGCCTTCGACGGTCTCGTCGTTCAGGCCCAGGTTCAGGACTGTGTCCATCATGCCCGGCATGGACGCGCGCGCGCCGGAGCGCACGGAAACAAGCAACACGTTTTCCGCATCGCCAAAAGAACTGCCAATGATCTTTTCGACCTTTGCTAAGGCCTTCGCAACCTCGCCTTCAAGGCCTTTGGGGTATGTGCTGTCGTTTTGGGTATAGTGCGTGCAGACCTCGGTCGTGATGGTGAAGCCCGGCGGCACCGGCAGGCCGAGATTGCTCATCTCGGCGAGATTGGCCCCCTTGCCGCCCAACAATTCGCGCATGTCGGCTTTGCCTTCGGCTTTTCCCCCGCCAAAACTGTAAACCCATTTTGACATCCTCATGTTCCCTTTCGGCCTTAGTAAAATTTAACCTTCGATTTGAGAGAAGTCGGCGATTTCTTCCATCGCCGATCGTATTTTTGACAAGAGCCGCAGCCGGTTGGCACGCAACTCCTGATCGTCGCAATTAACGGTGACATGATCAAAAAAAGCATCCACGGGCGCGCGAAGCAAGGCCAAAGAGGCCATAGCCGCCGTGAAATCCTCACCTTTGACGGCGTTTTTCATCTCAACACCCCGCTCGATCAAGGCATTAAACAGCGCCTTTTCTTCGTCTTGCTGCAAGATGTCTTCGCGCGCGTCTTCCTGATAGGCCGCTTTGTCCTTTTTCTCTTCAATCTCGACAATATTCCGCGCCCGCTTATAAGCGGTCAGCAGATTGGCGCCGTCATCGGTTTCGAGAAACGCCTGCAAGGCATCGACCCGGGCCAGCAAGCGCACCAGATCATCGTCTCCATCCAAGGCAAAAACCGCCGAAATCAAATCGTGGCGCACGCCTTTTTCGCGCAAGTGAACTTTTAAGCGGTCGGCAAAGAAAGCCAATAAATTAGCGGCGTCGATTTTCAGGTTCGGATACAGCGATGCCGCCTGATTAAAAGCCTTCAGCAAGGGAAGCCGGAGATTGTTTTCGACAATCAGACGGATAACACCGAGGCCCGCCCGCCTGAGGGCATACGGGTCTTTCGAGCCGGTCGGTTTTTCATCGATCCCCCAAAAGCCGACCAAGGTATCGATTTTATCGGCCAATGCGACGGCGACACTGACGGGCGCGGTCGGGCAATCGTCATTCGGGCCCTGCGGCGCATAATGCTCCTCGACGGCCATTGCCACCGCCGGGCGCACACCTTCGTTGAGCGCGTAATAACGGCCCATGACACCCTGCAATTCGGGAAATTCGAAGACCATGTCCGTCACCAGATCGGCCTTACACAATAAAGCCGCTTGCTGGGCTTCGGCGGTATCGCAATCTGAAATGCTCGGCGCAAGCTCGGCAACGATGGCCTGCAGGCGCGAGACTTTCTCCGCGACCGTGCCGAGCTTGGCGTGAAACACCAGCTGTTCGAGCTTGGGCACGCGGGATTCGAGGCTCGATTTGCGGTCCTGATCCCAAAAGAAACGCGCGTCCGATAACCTCGCGCGCAATACCCGCTCGTTCCCCGCGACAATCGCCTTGCCTTTGTCTTTACTTTCCATGTTGGCGACGACGATGAATTTCGGCGCCAGCTTGCCGTCCTGATCGAGTGTGGAAAAATACTTTTGGTGCGCAGCCATCGCCATGGACAGCAACTCGTCGGGCAGTTCCATGAACTCGGGATCGATGGATCCCATCAACACCACTGGCCATTCGACCAAGCCGGTGACTTCATTGAGAAGCCCCGCGTCGTCCTTGACCGTGAGGCCTTCTTTCTCGGCGAGTTTTGCCGCTTCCTTTTCGATCAGCGTCCGACGCTCGACCGGATCGAGGATCACGTATGCTTTTTTCAGCTTGGCCCGATAATCGGCGAAATCCTCAACCGCGAATTCCTTCGGCGCGAGGAAGCGATGGCCAACGGTTTTGTTGCTAGCTTTCACACCTTCATATTTTACTGGAATAACATTACCAGCAAACACGCAGGCAATCCCCTGCAACGGGCGCACCCATCGGCTTTCATAACTGCCCCAGCGCATGGACTTTTGCCACGGCAACGCCCCGAGTATTTTATGAACAATATCGGCTAAAACATCTGATGTATCTTGCCCCTTCTTCTCAACCACCGCGAATAGAAACGTGCCTTTGTCGGTTTCACGTTCTTCAATGGGCGTGCCGTCGGGCAAGGAACCTTTAAAGCCGGCGATAGCTTTCTCAGGCGCATCGGCCTTGGGGCCGCGTTTTTCTTCGCGCACGTCGGGTTGTTTCTCCGGCAAACCGTCGACGACCAGGACCAAACGCCGGGGCGTGACATAAGAATTGGCGGCATCAAACGTGAGCCCCGCTTCCTTGAGGCCGTCCGTCACCAGGCGCTTTAAGTCGTCCGCCGCGCGCGCCTGCATGCGCGCGGGGATTTCCTCAGACAAGAGTTCAAGCAGCAATTCGGGCATTACGACTGACCTTCCTGGCTGGCAATCCAGGCTTCGCAGCAGCCCCGGGCGAGCGCGCGTACGCGCCCGATGTAGGCGGCGCGCTCGGTGACGCTGATCACCCCGCGCGCATCCAACAGGTTAAACAAATGGCTCGCCTTGATGCATTGCTCGTAAGCCGGCAGAGCCAGCGGCTTTTCCAAGGCCAACAAAGCGGCACATTGTTTTTCCGCATCTTCGAAATGGCGCGCCAGAATATCCGTATCGGCGTGTTCGAAATTGAACGCGGATTGCTCGCGCTCGTTCTGTTGATACACGTCGCCGTAAGTGACACCCTGACCGTTCCAATCGAGATCGTAAACATTCTCGACACCCTGGATATACATTGCCAATCTTTCCAGACCGTAGGTCATCTCGACGGCAACCGGATTGCATTCAATCCCGCCGACTTGCTGGAAGTACGTAAACTGTGTCACTTCCATGCCGTCGCACCAAACTTCCCAACCGAGGCCGGCGGCACCCAGCGTCGGGCTCTCCCAATCGTCTTCGACGAAACGGATGTCGTGATCGGCAGCCTTGATGCCGAGGCGATCAAGACTCGCGAGGTATAGTTCTTGGCTGTCCTCTGGCGATGGCTTCAGGATCACTTGAAATTGGTAATAGTGCTGCAGCCGGTTCGGGTTTTCGCCATAACGCCCATCGGTGGGACGGCGCGAAGGCTGCACGTACGCCGCTTTCCAATGCTGCGGGCCGAGAGCGCGTAGCGTCGTCGCGGGATGAAAGGTCCCCGCTCCCATTTCCATGTCGTAGGGCTGCAAAATGACGCAGCCCTGCTCGGCCCAGTAGGCCTGCAGATCCAAAATCAGAGACTGGAACGACGTTTGTTTGTTCTTTTCGGGGTTGGCCATGAACGGCACCACTGCAATTTTTCGCGGAAATTTTCGCGGTTTCTCGAATTCCCGCGGACCATAAAGGCCGCCCGGAGACGGGTCAAGAAAGCGGATACGGGCAATCTTCGCGCCCGCAGTTGCCTGTCCCAACCGGAACGTAGGCTTGGCATACGGCGCATTGGGCCGTGTCCTGCGGCTCTAGGGTGGCACCGTGATCCGAGCCGCCGAGGTCGTTCTGGCGGTTCGAATGCTTCAGGCGATTCTGCCGGATCCAGCTAAACAGCCGCCAGACCAGGAAGACGACCAATACGGTAAAAATGATTTTGGTGATGCTTAGGCCCAACATAGCGCGCACTAATCCCTCACAGCCCGAAACGGTTCCACAGGAAACGCTCCTCAATGGCGGCCAGAACGCCCGCCCCCCAGGCGAATGACGATTCCGAATGGGCTTCGGCCCCCGGCGACTGCATGCGCCTGAACAGTGAACGTTTCGGCGGCTCGATAACGCGGAATTTGACCTTCTCGCCGTATCGCTCGCGCATAACCGCACGCAAATCGCCGATGCCGTCAATCAAACCGAAACCGAGGGCACGCCGCCCGGTCCAAAAGTCGCCGCTGAAAATTGTATCGTCATCGCCTTTAAGCTTATCCGCGCGCCGGCTTTGGACCATCGCCCTAAAATCATCGTGAATATCGTTTTGAATTTCCTTCAAGTGCTCGACATCCTCTGGGTTTTCCTCGCGGAACGGATCTAGCCGCGCCTTGTTTTCGCCAGCCGTATACAACCGGCGCTCGACACCGATCCGTTTGATCAAATCGACGAATCCGAAACTCGAAGACACCACACCGATGGAGCCGATAATCGATGCATCCAGCGCGTAAATTTCATCGGCGGCACACGCCAGCCAATACCCGCCTGAGGCGGCGACATCCTCGGCGAAGGCGACCACCAGGATGTCTTTTTCATCCGCCAGCACACGAATACGCCGGGCAATGAGTGCCGATTGCACGGGCGAACCGCCGGGCGAGTTGATCACCAAAGCGACGGCTTTGACGTTTCGAAGCGAAAACACCTTTTCGATGGTCGGCGCTAACGCGGCGAGACTCAATCCCCGGCGCAACGGCCCCATCTGGCCTATGACGCCGTCCAAGCGCAGCACCCCAACCACCGGCGCCTTGTTGCCGAGCAAACCAAAAGACAATTTTGAAACCAAAGACTTTTTTTCCATCTGCTTATTATAACCCGGTTTTTGCCGTTAAATAACGACCCCTTTTTCACCGCGCAGGATACGTTCCGCTTGCGGCGTAAAACCGCCGTCCGTCTCATGCAGCACGAGCCCGGAAAGCATGCGAACCGGCGAAGCGACACCTTTTCGGGCACTGACGATAACCCGTTTCGCTTCTTGAACACCTTGATCGCTTTCGGCCGCTTTCGGCCAAAGCGGGAAGATGCCGATATCGCCGAAGCGCGGTGTCAGCGCGGGCATCACCGTATCGAGGCGATCGGCGCGGTAAATCAGCGTTAACGTACCTTTATTCTTTAAGGCGCTATGCGCAAAACCGATCCAATCGTCGATCCCGGTATCGCACTCGTGGGTTGCCGCACGTTTCAAAGGACTTAGCGACGGATGACCATGATGTTCGGGCAAGTAAGGCGGATTCGTCATGACATGGTCAAAAGCTCCCGGTAAAACATCCGGCAACGGTTTTGAAATATCGCCTTGAACCACTGTCATCTCGACAGCGTTCAGTGTTCCATTCTCTGTCGCTAATTGCGCCAACGCCGGATTGAGCTCGACCGCCGTAATCGACAGTCCTTTAACGCGCGCGGCTAAACATAAACCCGCGGTGCCGACACCCGCACCGGCATCGACAATACGCTGCCCCGGCTTCGCCGGCACGGCCGCCGCCAGCAAGACGGGATCAATGGCGGCCCGGCAACCGTTTTGCGGCTGGCGAATTTTGACCTGCCCGCCCAACACGGCATCCTCGCTGATTTGATCGATGGATAGTTCCGTTACTTCCATTATTCGTACTTTTAATCCAAGGGGTCCACACGGCCTTGCGCGATATCTTCGGCAAGATCCAAAATTCGCTTTGCCCGGTATAAATCGCGGTCATCAACCATGATCCGCCGGGGGATCGCCGAAGCGCTCCCCTCCAGGATGCTCATGTGCGTATCCAAAACAATCGCCTCAATACCCTCGCCGGCCAAGGCGGCGCTCAGCCAGGATATCAAAACCGGATCATTTGTTCGTGTTAACTCAACCATAAGCGCCCGTTTTCGCTCCCGCAGCGGCGATAAGCACATTTTCCTTTTAATTATACATATTTATGAGGTTTTAAAGGGGCTGAAATGGCCTGCCAAGGCTTGACCCGCACAGGGGCGTCTACGTATGCTCTGCAGGCTCTATCTTGGGAATAAACCTGGAAACGTTAAGGAGATGAACCATGGCTGTTGTCGTCA
>CALINB010000358.1 GCA_938045325.1 uncultured Rhodospirillales bacterium
CCGTGATCGCCTTGACCGCCGATTGCATGCGCTTGACGTAACCGGCGTGATCGGCGCCCCAAACGTCGATCATGGCGTTAAAGCCGCGTTTAAATTTATCCCGGTGATAGGCGATGTCGGTCGCGAAATAGGTCCACGACCCGTCCGACTTTTTCAGCGGCCGATCGACATCATCGCCGAAATTCGTCGCGCGGAATAACGTCTGCGGCCGCGATTCCCAATCGTCCGGTTTTTTCCCTTTGGGCGGCTCAAGGACACCGGTGTAAACCAAGTCGCGGTCTTCGAGGTACTTAAGAACATCCTCGACTGCACCTTCCCGGACGATTTTCCGTTCAGATGTAAAAGTCGCATGCTTCACGCCGACAGCGGCGAGATCGTCACGGATCAAATCCATCATCTTTTCGATGGCATAAACAGATAACGGCTCCAGCCACTCTTGTTCCGGCTTACCTTGCCATTGATCGCCGTCGCGTTGTTTTAATTCCTCAGCGATGGGAACGAGATAATCGCCGGGATACAACCCTTCGGGCATGTCGCCCGCGTCTTCGCCCAACGCCTCGCGATAACGGAAATGCAACGAACGGGCGAGCGCTTCGATCTGTGCGCCGGCATCGTTGATGTAGTACTCACGGGTCACGGCGAAGCCCGCTTTTTCGAGCAACCCCGCCAGCGCATCGCCAACGACTGCACCGCGGCCGTGACCGACGTGCATCGGCCCGGTCGGATTGGCGGAAACGTATTCGACATTCACCGGCGTATTGCCGCCGACATCGGAATCGCCATAAGAAACACCAGCCAGCAAAATTTCTTTCAGCCGCGCCTGCCAAAACCCGGGATCGAGACGCAAATTGATAAAGCCCGGCCCGGCAACATCGGCATCGGCCACATACTCCAGAGCCTTAAAACGTTCCACCATGATCGCCGCCAGATCACGCGGTTTTTGACCCGCCGGTTTGGCCAGAACCATGGCCGCATTGGTGGTGACATCACCATGAGCCGTATCGCGCGGTGGCTCAACACCGATACGCGATGTATCGAGGCCGTCGGGCAGCGCGCCCTCTTTCATCAATCCCGCGACAACATCGGCAGCTTGGCGTTCAAAGTACTGAAATAGGTTCATCGAATTCGGTCTTATCTTTTCTTTTTCGTCAACGGAGTCGTGTCTTTTAAGACGTCCTGGCCTGCACATCAAATAAGCGGCGGTGTTCATCCTGCGCATAACGGTCGGTCATGCCGGCGACATAATCAGCAACGATTTGTGCCGTCGCAGCGGTGTTCGGCTCCCCCGCCATAGCACGCCATTCGGTCGGCAGGCATTCGGGTTCCGAAACCAGCAGGCCGAACAAATCACGCACCACGCGCCGGGCTTTACTGGTCATGCGGTTCAGTTTGTAATGGCGGTACATGTTATCAAATAAAAACTTTTTCAAGTCACGGTCATGAGAAAGCATTTTATCCGAAAATCCGGCGATGGGCTCGGACAAGTCACGAACATCCTGTGCCGTTTTCGGTTTGGCGTCAGCGACCCTACGCTGGGTTTCTTCGAGCAGGTCATCCACCATCATGCCGATCAACCGCCGCACGGCTTCGTGAATCATGCGTGACGTTTCGATATCCGGATAATTTTTTTGCACTTCGTTAAACACGGGACCGACAAGAGGCACGTCTTTTAAATCATTGATCGTGAACAATCCTGCACGCAATCCGTCATCGATATCATGGTTGTTATAGGCGATGTCGTCAGACAGCGAAGCAACTTGTGCCTCCGCACTGGCAAACGTATTGACCTCAAGATCATGTTTTTGGTTGTATTCGATGATCGCATTCGGCGGTTGTTTATCGCTGCTGTTTTTTCCCGTCAGTGGACCGTTGTGCTTCACGACACCTTCAATCGTTTCCCAAGTTAAATTCAAGCCATCGAATTCGGCATAGCGTTTTTCGAGGAGCGTGATAATCCTCAACGATTGCGCGTTGTGATCGAACCCGCCGTACGGTGCCATCGTTTCCTGTAAAGCATCTTCACCGGCATGGCCGAACGGCGTGTGGCCGAGGTCGTGCGCCAGCGCCAAGGCTTCGGCAATATCCTCGTTGAGGTTGAGGCACCGGCAAACGGAACGGGCGATTTGCGATACTTCGAGGCTGTGGGTCAGCCGGGTACGGAAAAAATCACCTTCGTGATTCACAAACACTTGGGTCTTGTATTCAAGGCGGCGAAACGCCGCAGAATGAATAATACGGTCCCGGTCACGTTGAAACGGTGAACGGGTCGCGCTCTCAGGCTCGTCATAAAGGCGGCCCCGGCTGGTTTCCGGGCGGCAGGCAAACGGCGCTAAAGACGGGGTATCGTTCATGGCTGGAAACTACTCGCCCCTACCCGGCCAGGCAATGGGCCAGGCTGGGTACAACGGATGTTTGACATTCCCCTCCAGAAACCTACATAAAGGGTGAGATTTCAGTCAGATAGGCTTTTTAAAGCCCGGAGAAACCCATGCCTGACGGCGCGACGGCGACAGAAGAGAAGAAAATCACGCTCAGCGAGAGCGCTTCGCGGCGAATCAATGAACTCGCCGCTGCCGAAGGAAAAGTCGGCATGATGATGCGAGTCACCGTCAACGGCGGCGGCTGCTCGGGCTTTACCTATAGTTTCGATATGGACAATAAGACAAACGACGACGATCTCATCTTCGAGCGTAACGGCGCCAAAGTGGTGATCGACGACATGTCCATCGGTTTTTTGCTCGATGCCGAACTCGACTATGTCGAGGACCTGATGGGATCCTACTTCTCGTTTAAAAACCCCAACGCGGCCAGCACCTGCGGCTGCGGCAGTTCTTTCTCCATCTGACTCGTGCTAAATTTTATGCTAGGTAAGCGGCCTGCCCTGTTGCGGGCCGTATTATTATGTGCGGGAGACTTTTGTGAGAATTGCCACCTGGAATGTTAACTCGATTAAGGCACGTCTGCCGGTCGTCACACGTTGGCTTAAGGAAGCCTCCCCCGATGTCGCTTTACTGCAGGAACTGAAGTGCATCGAAGAGAACTTCCCGAGGATGGAGATTGAAGACCTCGGTTACAACGTCGCCGTTTCGGGGCAAAAAACCTATAACGGCGTCGCGATTTTATCGAAGCAACCCATCGATGTGGAACTCACCGCCCTGCCCGGCGATAAAAAAGACGAACAAGCCCGATATATCGAAGGCTTTACCGGCGGCGTGCGCGTCGCTTCCATTTACCTGCCCAACGGCAACCCGGTCGATACGGAAAAGTTTACCTATAAGCTCAATTGGATGGAGCGTTTGTACGAACACGCGAAAGAGCTACTGAAAACCGAAGATGCTTTCGTACTCGGCGGTGATTACAACGTGGTGCCGGAACCGGGTGACGTTTACGATCCCGAAGGCTGGGCCAACGATGCGTTATTTCGTCCTGAATCCCGTTCAGCATTTCGCAAAATTCAGTTTCTCGGTCTCACCGAAGCGTTTCGTGCACTTTCAACCGAATACGGTCATTATTCTTGGTGGGATTATAAGGCCGGCGCGTGGCAAAAAGACAACGGTGCCCGCATCGATCATTTACTACTGTCGCCACAAGCCGCCGACCGCCTGGTTTCCTGTGAAATTGACCGCACGCCCCGCGGCTGGGAAAAACCGTCGGACCACACCCCTGTTATTTGCGAGTTAGAAGGAAACTAGTCATGCCAATCCAAAAGTTTTTAGCGGCTTTCGTTTGCGCATTCATTGCGTTTGGTATTGCCGGCGAAACCCTGGCAGGTCCCAAGGACATTATCAAGTACCGCAAAGGCGTCATGAAAGCGGTCAGCGGACACATGAAGGGTTTGACCGCGATTGTGAATAAGAAAGTCGACCGCCGAAAAGATTTAAAAGCCCACGCCCGCTCCATGCATGAACTTGCAGTCATGTCTGCAACGCTGTTCCCTCAAGGCACGGGCCCGGAAGCCAGCAAAACCCGCGCCCTGAAGGCCATTTGGAAAGACAAGGCGAAATACGACAAGATCAACGACAAGTGGGTCGCCGCTGCAAAAGCCTTATTCGTTGCCGCCGATGCAAACGATCATGGGGCTGCGGAAAAAGCATTTAAAAGTTTGAAGAAGTCCTGCAAAGACTGTCATAAATCGTTTCGCGCCAAGAAAAAACGCAAGAAAAAGAAATAAAATCATATGCGCATTATCGCCAAGCAAATACACGCGATTCCGATTAAGGATACCGGTGGCGTCAAGGTCACTCATAAAGCGAAATGGACGTTGCTCGGCCTCGAAACCGATACCGGCTTGATCGGATGGGGTGAAGGCAGCGACTCCCACGACGATGATCAGTGCGTTTTATTGATCGATGAATTGGCCGGAAGTTTACTCAATCAGGAAATCGATCCGCTGACGGTGGCCGAGAACCTTGCACAAAGCGCGCCGCCCGAACGCTTGCCGAGAACAGTTCGTAGCGCCATTGCCCAGGCTCTGATCGATTTGGCCGCGAAAGAACAATCTCAATCGGCGGCGGCCTATTTGTCAAATGGCGGTGATATCCCCGAAACCGTGCCGGTCTATGCCAATATCAACCGCAAAGTGAAAATTCGCACACCTGAAGTCACGGCGGCGGCGGGCCTTGAGACGCTCAATACCAGCATTACCCGAATTAAGTTTGCCCCGTTCGATGAAGTGTCACCCGAAGCACTCGAAAAAGAGGGGGAGAAAGTTACCGAGCCCGGTATCGCCCGCCTCGAAGCCCTGCGCGAAGCTATCGGCTCAGGCCCGGAGTTGATGCTCGATCTGCATTGGCGGTTTACACCTGAAACGGTGCCTTTGCTGGCAGCCATTGCGAAAACGTTCGATGTTAGTTGGCTTGAAGATCCCCTGCCTGTTTTTAATCCCACCGATACACGTAAATTAAGCGGACTCTCCGGTGCACGCATTACCGGCGGCGAAGCTTTATTTACGTTCGATGAACTGGAGGCACTGGCGAGCAGCGGTGCTATCGATCTGCTCATCGCCGATGTCAAATATGTCGGCGGTACGATCGAATTGGATCGCATTTGTAAAATGGCGGCAAGTCATGGTGTTGCCTTCGCCCCGCACAACCCGAGCGGACCAGTTTCGACGGCCGCCAGCGCGCACGTTGTCGCGGCGAACAGTAACGCCGAAGTTTTAGAGTACTCATTCGGTGAAGTGCCCTGGCGTTTCGATCTTGCCGAAGGCGAGGTACTTAAAGACGGACACGTCCGCGTTGCCGGCCCCGGTTACGGCCTCACAATCCATCCCGATAAAGTCGGCGATCCGGCTTAAAAGTATACGGTCCAAATCGTCAAGCCGGCGCTGATCGCGAGAATGATAACCGCGGCTATAATATTGCCTTTGGCATCCTGCGCGGGTGCTGCGCTTCCGTCTTCGAAATTTTTATAACCATGCACCATCGCCGCAACCAAACGCTCACCTTTGAGGCGGTAAAACAAAATGGCGCAAATATGAATACCGATCACAACATAAAGCGCGTCTGAATTAAGTCGGTGCAGCCATGTTAAATAATCGCTCGTTTCCTTACCGACGAGACTGAACAAAGGCCCTTCGATATGAGAGTCGTCATTCGCGAAAAGGCCGAGACCGGCCTGCAAACCTACCAAGACAATCATGGCGATTACCGACAATCCACCGAGCGGATTATGGCCGAGCCATTGTTCATGCGCACCGGTCACGAGCCCTTTAACGTATTTCAACACCGCGACAGGACCTTTCATGAAATCCGTAAACCGCGCGTGACGTCCGCCGGCAAAACCCCAAATGAGACGGAAAAGAACCAACACAATAATCGCGATTCCGCTCCATTCATGAATTCTCATTTCGTCTTCGAGGCCGCTCCAGCCGAGCCCGGTGAGAACCGAAAGAACGACAAGAATGACCAGCGACCAATGGAATAAACGCGTTGGCAGGTCCCAAACGTAAATTTTCATTTTCGGCCTCACTGACCAAACAACTAAATATCCGCGTAAACGTGCGTTTCCGCCTTGGCGCCCGGGTGACTCACGGCACCATCACAAGCAGGCCCCACCGTTTGTGCGTATTTCCATAACACACCCGATTGATAATCGTGCTGGCGGGGCTTCCAGTCTTTTTTGCGCTGCTCAAGTTCAGCGGCAGATAATTCCACATCCAATGTTCCGGCTTCGGCATCGATCTTGATGACATCGCCGTCCTTTAAAAGGCCGATGGGACCGCCAACGGCGGCCTCCGGTCCGACATGGCCGATGCAAAACCCACGGGTCGCACCGGAAAACCGGCCGTCCGTAATCAATGCCACCTTTTCGCCGAGGCCTTGGCCGTAGATCGCACTGGTTGTCGAAAGCATCTCACGCATACCCGGGCCCCCTTTCGGGCCTTCATAGCGAATGATGATGACTTCACCTTCCTTGATCTGCTGATTGACGACGGCTTGGAAAGCATCTTCTTCGCAATCAAAACAACGAGCCGTGCCGGTGAATTGCAACGTCTTCATGCCGGCAACCTTTACGATGGCGCCGTCGGGGGCAAGCGAACCCTTGAGGCCGACAACGCCACCGGTTGGCGAGATCGCATTGGAGACCGGATAGATAACGTCTTGATCTTTCGGAAACTCCACGCCTTCCAGATTTTCGGCAATGGTTTTGCCAGTGACCGTCATGCAATCGCCGTGCATGAAATCAGCATCCAACAGCGCCTTCATCAACACCGGCACGCCGCCGACGTCGAACATATCCTTGGCGACATATTTACCGCCCGGTTTTAGGTCCGCGATATACGGCGTGGATTTGAAAATTTCGCACACGTCTTCGAGGTTAAACTCGATCCCCGCTTCGTGCGCCATGGCGGGCAAATGCAAACCGGCATTGGTCGAGCCACCGGAGGCCGCAACGATGCGCGCGGCATTTTCGAACGATTTGCGGGTCACGATGTCGCGAGGCCGTAAATTCTTTTCGATCAAACCCATCACCGCTTCACCCGATGCATAGGCGTATTCATCGCGGCTTTCATAGGGCGCAGGCGCACCGGCCGAGCCCGGCAATGCCAAACCGATCGCTTCGGACACGCAGGCCATGGTATTCGCGGTAAATTGACCACCGCAAGAACCGGCGGACGGACACGCGACACATTCCAACTCGTGCAGATCTTCATCGCTCATTGTGCCCGCCGCATGCGTGCCGACGGCTTCAAACACATCGATCACGGTCACGTCTTTGCCGCGGAATTTACCCGGCAGGATCGAACCGCCATACATAAATACACTCGGCACATTGAGCCGCAGCATGACCATCATCATGCCGGGCAAAGATTTATCACAACCAGCCAGGGTCACCATGGCATCGTAACAGTGACCGCGCATGGTCAGCTCGACCGAGTCTGCAATAACTTCCCGGCTCGCCAGCGACGACTTCATGCCCTGATGGCCCATCGCGATACCGTCGGTCACAGTGATGGTTGTGAACTCGCGCGGTGTACCATCGGCGGCTTTCACACCTTTTTTCACGGCCTGGGCTTGGCGCGATAAAGCGATGTTACACGGTGCCGCTTCGTTCCAGCAGGTTGCGACACCGACAAAGGGCTGGTTGATCTCTTCTTCCGTCATGCCCATGGCATAGTAATACGACCGATGCGGCGCGCTTTCCGGCCCGACGCTCGTGTAACGGCTAGGAAGTTTCGATTTATCAAATTTTGCAGACATAGCTATTCTCTCTCGAATTCATTGTTACGTGCGATTATCGCCGTAAGCGCGGGAGAATAGCGGCGTGTGAGAGATGTTTAAAGGGGCGAGAGAATTTACGTGTCGGCACCCAGTTTTTTGCGCCAATCGCGGATCTGCCCTTTGACCTGCTCTTCCATGGCAACCCGTTCCGGGCTTTTGTTCCGTTTGACCTTAGTCAGCTCTTCGAGGGATTTCTCAAGCTCTTTCGCCTCGTCTTCGAATTCCTTTTCCATGCGCTTGATGCGACGGGTCAGACTCGCGATATTCAGGAGCGACTTGCGCCGTTTCTCGCCGGCCTTCACTTTGAAATAGCGCCGAACCCGCCAATCAAGAACGATACCAAACAGCCACAAGCCGGCGATGGTAAAAATGATGCCGACAAGAAGGTAATGGGCCTTATCAAAGGCCAGTGCCGTTCCCCAAAAACCGATCGTCACCAACACGGCCGCCGCCGAAATCAGCAACCGCCGGATTGTGCGGTCGTGTTCGTGATAATCCTTTTCCGCTTCGATCAACGCGTTGGCGATTTCTTTTTTCGCCATGTCCTGCCACTCGGAAAACGACATGCCGCCGACGGTGCGGTTTTTGCGGATAAATTCTTCCAACTCGCGAACGATAAATTCGGCGCGCTGCTCGGGCGTCGGATTGCCCCGTTCATCGGAGTGCAAATCCTCGCGCGCAACGACCGGTTCGGTTTCCGCCAAATAACGGTTTTTCGTCGTCATGCTGATCCTCCCCCAACCGCCATAGAGCGGTGCTGGGGAATGCCGTTCGTTATTGTAACGTTCTTTTCAGTATTCTGGGCCCGAAAAGGTAAACATTTGGTTCCCATACAATCGCCAAGACGCGTTAAGGTCTTTGATCTCACGGCCCGC
>CALINB010000359.1 GCA_938045325.1 uncultured Rhodospirillales bacterium
TACCGTTTTAACGATTGGGGCGGTAAACTGCCGACAGCAATGTTTGTTCTGTTTTCCCGGCTCCGGTTCATCGCTTTACCCGCGTTCCTGATGGCGTTGACCGCCATAATGGTAGCGTCGGCCGCCGGTGCGGCGGAGCCGAAGAACGACACCCTTGGTGTTCCGGGAAATTACGGCGATGCGATGCGCTGGTACGAACGCTCGGCGAAACGGGGTAATGCGCGCGCGCAGTTTTATCTCGGCATGTTGTACGAGCAGGGTCAGAAATCGCCGGACGGCAAGCCGGATATCAAAGAAGCCATCGCGTGGTTTACCAAGGCCGCTGGGCAGGGGCATCGTCAGGCGCAGCTCAAGCTCGGGCTGATCTATTACCAAGGCAAAAGTATTGCGCAAGATTATAAAGAGTCGGCCCACTGGTTCGAAAAGGCAGCGGCGCAGGGGTCAAGCCAAGCCAAATACAATCTTGCCTTAATGTTGGTGCGCGGGCTGGGCGTTGCTAAAGACGCCGCGCGCGCAGCCGAGTTGTTCGAGGAAGTCGTGATCCGCGGTATCAAAGAAGCGGCCTTGCATCTCGCCGTGCTGTACGGGCAGGCCGACAGGAAAGGCGATCCGAAAGACGACAACCAAAAACAGGATAAGCTGCTTGCGTTGATGTGGCTCGAATGGGCGAAGGGGCAGGGGCTCAACCCGGACCCGGACTTTTACAAGCGCTTGAGCGGCTCGATGACCGAAACTGAGATCGCGAAGGCCCGCGAACTTGCGCTCGAGCGCCTCAAAAAATAGGTCCGGACGCTTGCACCTGAGCGTCTCGAAAACTAAGCTGTAGCATGCTTTTTAGCGGTTTTGCCGGAACAGGGCGCGGCATGTCTTGATTTATCGCCGCAATGGCCTTAAGACGGCAGGCCTTCACGCTTAAGCATGAAATATGGCGGAGTAGCTCAGCTGGTTAGAGCAGCGGAATCATAATCCGCGTGTCGGGGGTTCGAGTCCCTCCTCCGCTACCATTTAAAAAGCCCGCGTTCCTTTGCGTTCGGCGGGTTTTTTTGTTCTAAAATTCAATAAATTAGTTGCCGCCGGCGTTTATTTTTTAGTTCGCAGAAATACTCAGTTTTTTTATCGAGTCTTCGCTGGTCCCGCTGGTCCTCGCAGCAAAATTGCTGCAAATGTTCATATTGCGCTCAAGAACACTCTTAAACAGCTTGCTGAGATTCAATCACACTGCGTCCGGCTTCCGTCAGTGTAAAGACCAGCGCATCGCCTTTTTGATGAAGCCGCGCCCAACGCCGCGCCGTGAGAATGAGGCCGGTACGATAATGAACCTTATCGGCGGGCAGGGTGCCGCCGGCTGTGTTCATGGCATTTAAAATCTCAAGCTGTTTGCGGGTCGGCTTTTTCGGCGGCTCTTTTAAAAGCTTTGCACGCTCCTTGCCGGATTTTGACTTTAAAAGTGCCAATTCACGTTTAATATCCATTGCGATCCGCTAAAAACCTTGGGTCTGTTGTCACTTATCCGTGACCGCTGTCATATCCGGTTGAAATATATTCAAGAATCGATATACATCTTTCCACTGTCAGTATCCAGAATAATACAAAGAAATTGTGGGGAATTAGACACATGGCGAGACGGGCTTCTATACGCAGTAATGCGCGTAAGGCGAGTAAATTGCTCAAAAGTATGTGCAGCGAGCACCGGATGTTGATCCTGTGTCAGCTGGTGCCCGGCGAGAAAACCGTGAGCAAATTACAGAAAATTTCAGGGTTGCGCCAAGCTGCCGTGTCCCAACATCTTTCGCGTTTACGCAATGATAAGTTGGTGAAGACTCACCGGATCGGCAAAAACATTTATTACGCACTTGCCAGTGAAGAGGTGAGTACGGTGATCGAAACGATCTACAGTTTGTACTGTGACACCGATGCGACGTTAACCCTTAAAAGTGAAAGCAGTGACGAAAGAGTTATCTCGCTTCACTAAGTTCTAGAAATCCAACTTATCTTGGATTTTTTCCAGTCCTTTTTTAGCGCACTCATCATCAATTGTGCCGCCCGGCGCGCCGGAAACACCGATGCCGCCAACAAGGGAGCCGGCCGCTTGAATCATCACGCCGCCTCCGATGGCGGCAACACCCGGCAAGCTCCGAATGCCGGAGGCCACTTGGCCTGCTTCGGATAATTTATTGAGTTCCAGTGTATCGGTACGAAAACTGACGGCGGTCGATGCCTTGCGGCGTGCCGTTTCGCCTGTGTGCGGGCCGGCAAAGCGATCGCGCAAAATCACTTGTGTGTTTCCGCCCCGATCGACAACGGCAACGGCGATTTGGAAATCCCTTTTACGGCAGGCTTCAAGGGTCGCCTTGGCTAATTCAAGGGCCGTCTCAACGGTGAGCGATTTGTAAGTCACAAAAGTTTTAGAATCGGCAAAAACATTTGACCCCGTGATGATAAGGATGCTTGCCGTCAGTAATAATTTTTTGAACATTCTCCTGCCTCCCGTTTTTGAAACGAATAGAGATTATATTAATGAGCGTTGGTTGTTTGCCTACTTTGATGGCGATCAATTTTTTCGATAATTTCTTCTAAATAACCCCAGAAAAAAGCTTCACCAGGATAGCCGGTAATGCGCCCAATCTCTTTGTCTTTATGAAGGACGACAAATGTCGGTGTAAAACGGATCGATTTGATATTCTTAATCGCGCCCGTTCGTGGTGCATCGATCATGATCCGTCGGAGTGGTGCTATTTTCCCGACCTTGGTGTCTTTGTATTGGCTGCCGACTTCTTCATTCCATATGAGGCACCATTCACATCCCAACTCTTCAAACATGACAAGTTCGGTTGCCCGAACAGTGTTCGACGCAGTGGCTAAAAAAAGGAAAGCGCTGAAACCGAAAAGGGGAAGCCAGCTGTTTCGTTTGAAGCTGGAATGAGTATTATCCCGCTTTTTTGAGAAGAAATCGAAAGACGCCATTTTCCTCGTTCCATTCAACGAGCTCATTTCCGGTCGATCTTGCGAAGGCTTCGAAATCCTGGACGGCAGCCGGATCGGTCGCCAGCACCTCAAGCATTTCTCCGGCATCGATCATTCCAATCGCTTTTTTGGTTTTCAAAACCGGCAAAGGGCAATTCATGCCTTTTGTATCGAGCGTGTGCGTTGTCATGGTTACTCCTGGCGCGATTCAATATCACAAAACGGGTGAAAAACATATTCAAAAAGTTTAATGTGTTCAGAACACATTCGAAGAATGTTATAAATGAAAGCCGCTCGGTTACAAAGAGTTATGCTGAAAAAGCTGCCGGGAACGGCGGTATGGGGACTTTACGAAGGGACTAATCACCATGGAAAACTTGCCCGTCAGCACGACTGTCGCGATCCTCGGGTTTATTTTAGGCGCCGTATTTGGCGCAACGGCCCAGCGCACCAATTTCTGCACCATGGGGTCGATTTCCGACATGGTTTTGATGGAAAACAAGAATCGCTTTCGGGCGTGGCTCTTAACAATTGCGATCGCCGTCCTCGGCAGCCAAGTCCTTTTTATTTTCGGCAAAGTCGATCTCACGAAATCAATTTATCTCACCACGAATTTGGGTTGGGCCGGCGCCATTATCGGCGGCATTTTATTCGGTTTCGGCATGGTGTTGGCCGGCGGTTGTGGCAGTAAAACGCTGGTTCGCCTTGGTGCCGGCAACCTCAAATCACTCGTTGTTGCGTTATTCCTCGGCGTCTTTGCGTACATGACGCTTCGCGGTTTGGTCGGGATTGCACGCTTGGAACTCGAAGGTGTTGCAAATATCGAATTAAAAAGTGCAACGCTTCAGTCCCAAGGCATTCCTGATATTATTTCCTCATTAACCGGCTTGGCGTTGCCCGGCGTTCGCTGGGCCGTGATGGCGCTTTTTGTGCTTGGTTTGCTTTGGTTTTGTTTTAAAGATCAGGAGTTTCGCCAATCGCCGCGTGATATTTCAGCAGGGCTCATCATTGGCTCATTGGTGCCCATCGGTTGGTATATTACCGGTGTGATTGGTCATGATGATTTTGAACCGACGCGCCTAGCATCTCTAACCTTTGTTGCGCCAGTCGGCGAGGGGATTCAATACCTTATGACCTTTACCGGCTCGACTATCAATTTCGGGATCGCCACGGTTGGTGGTGTGATCACAGGCGCCTTTGTCATGGCGAAATCCCGCGGCGAATTTCGCCTTGAGTCTTTTGTCGATGTGCCCGACATGGTGCGGCATATGTTCGGCGGTGCTATCATGGGTATCGGTGGCGTCATGGCGTTGGGCTGCACGATTGGCCAAGGCATCACCGGGATGTCGACACTTGCAATCGGCTCCTTGATCGCATTCGTTTCGATCATCGGCGGTGGTATCTTAGGAATGAAGTATTTCGAAGAAGGAAGTCTGATCGGCGCGATAAAAGCCTTGTGTGGTGATCGTCAGCTTTAACTCAGCAGCCCGGCCAAGACCCGTAAGAATTACGGTTTTTCGTTTGGTCAAGCGCAGCCGGCAAAACCATCGGCATCCATTTTCTTTTCGTATGGGTCAGAAACGTCAGTACCGGCAATAAGGTTTGGTTTTACTTCGTCCCAGTTCTGAGGCTTAACAACAACCAGCCAGCCGGCGTCATAAGGATCTTCATTACAGGTGTCGGGTTTTGAAACGACGGTATCGTTAATTTCGACAACTTCACCCCCAACTTGCGACTTAGCGGGACCAACCCATTTACCGGATTCAACCGTAGCGCAGGATTTACCAGGCCTCACTTTGCGACCGGCTTTTTTCGGTGTCACGGCAACCAATTGTCCTGCCAAGGCAGCGGCAACCGCAGTCATGCCGATACGAACGTTGCCATCGTCGAGTTCCTTGAACCAGACGTGGTTTTCAACGTCGTATAATAATTCATCCGGTAAGTTGCATCCACGAACGGCGGGCATGTGACTCCTCCTCTAGTTCTTCTTTAACCTGATTGTGCCCGCAACGGGCGCGATGAACAACAAAATTCCCCAAGGCCGTCGACTTCCATTTTGCCACTGACGAATAGGAACAAATGTTTGGCAACCATGCGGGCTAACCGCAGCCGTTTCTCGGTTTCGGGGTGATCAGGGTCAAGCGTGATCAAATTATAATGGTAAACCAGCTCGCGGCAGGTTTCCCGGCAGGCGTTAAAGCTAGGGTCGCCTTGCGCGCCTTGTCGGTGGAGGGCTAACAAACGGAAACCCTCACGTTTTGCATCGGTCGGGTGTTTGCCATGCGCGTCCAGCCAGTGTTCGAGAACGGCTTCACCCAATGACAGCAATTCAAGAGCCGTCCCGGCTGATTCAATGCGGGTTTCGATATCGCTCAAGGGGATCATGCTAAGCCTTTTTCTTTAACAAAATCCATCGAATCGGAAACATTCTCATGAACGCCGACTTTGCGCGGCGATAAACCTAGGGCCAAACCAAGAAGCTGCGTGAAATAGAGCACTTTGACTTTTGTTTTCACACCAAAGTTCGTTTCGGCACGAATTTGATGCATTTCGAGCCCGGAGTGGCATGTCGGGCATTCCGTTGCGATAACATCGGCACCGCTTTCTTCAGCCGTTTGTAGTAAATTCAACACGAGTTTGGTTGAGGTGTCGGAGTCCGACAGTGTGTGGGCGCCGCCGCAGCATGCGGTTTTGAGGGGGTAGTCCACATTCTCGGCGCCGGCGGCTTCCAAGATGTCATCCATGAAATGAGGTTGAGATGTGCTTTCGCTTCCTTCTCCTTGATCTTTTTCGGGGAAGATGTGGCGCGGTCGGGTGTACATGCAGCCGTAGTAATTTGCGACCTTGATGCCTTTGAGTGAATTTTTAACTCGCTCGCGGATGCCGTCTTCTCCGATGGCATCTTTAATCCAATCCAAAGCATGGATCGTTTCAATTTGGCCCGCTTGATAGGTGTCGTGGCCGGCTTTTTCCGACAGCTTCCCGACAACATCGGCAGACTTTGAATCGTTAGCGAGGTCATATTCGGCCTTTTTAAGGTTATGATAACAGCCGTTACACGGTGCCATGACCGTATCAAAACCCATTTCATTCGCGGCAATCGACATCACCCGGGACGAAAGGTACGTCTGCAGTTTTGGATCGATGTTTTTTACCTCCATCGCTCCGCAGCAATTCCAATCTTTGACCTCTTTCAGCTTGAGGCCGAGCTTTTTGCCAACGGCTTTAGTTGATGTGTTGTATGCGTGACCTGAGCCTTCAAGTGCGCAACCGGGATAGTAGGCAACTTCTTTATATTTTTTTGTCATCCCGATGTCCTTTCGTCGTTCTTTGCACCGAGATTTAAAGCTTTGCGGTGCTCGGCTTCTTTCTCGGCGGCGTATTCTTTGATGGCGTCGCGCGCCTTATCCCAGCCCCGGGTACGCGGGCGAAACACGCTGGCAATTCCCATGGAGAAGAGCTGTTTGAGCGGGAAGTTTTTAACGATCCGTTTAACCATTTCGACCAGCCAATCCTGAAAAAGCGACTGGTTGGTTTTCTTAAAAAAGTTTTTGATAATCCGGCCTTCTTCGATCTTGCCGGTTTCAAAAACTTGTTTGGCAAAAACCTCATCAAACAAGATAGAAGGGGATTTCGGCCGGTGACCTTTAAGCTCGAGCCAATGGGCCGTCGCTTTCATAACACCTTCAGGAACGACGTCACGGGGGCAGGAGTACGTGCACTTATTGCATGATACACACTGCCATATGATGTCTTTATCGCGCAGGAGCTCATCTTCCATGCCGAGACGAATGAGATAAATCCAAAAGCGTGGATTGAAGTCTGCGTTAACGGCATGAACCGTACAAGAATTGGTGCACGAGCCGCATTGCCAGCAGCGATGGATGTTTTCACCGCCGGGTAACGCTGCAATTTCGTCTTCCAGGTTTTCGTTATAATCGGTAATGGCGCGGGATTGGATGAATGTGCTCCAGTGACCGGAGACATCGACGCCATCGATCTCGAGTTCTTCGTGGGTGTGCAGATTTTCCGGCCGGATTAGGGATTTCTCATGAATGGGCATGAGTTGCTCCTTCCGACCAGTCAAGTTGTTTGGCCTCTTCAATCTCAAACGCTTCGCCATCAATATCCTTCAAACGCGTTTGCGCCGAGCGGGCTTTAATGCCGTCGAGACCAAGCATGCGCCGGGTGTATTGCATAGGGTCTTCTTCCGCCGAGAAATCAGTACGTAAGAAAGAACCGCCTTGTGAG
>CALINB010000360.1 GCA_938045325.1 uncultured Rhodospirillales bacterium
CAGGGATCTGTCAATAAAAGACAAATAGAAAGCCGGGCTATCGAGGTAAGTGACGACACGACATTAATTCGAACGATTGTTTCTACGCTCCAGGACTTCGGGTTTAAGGTTCATGAAAGCAATACGTCCGCGGGGCTTGTAACGGGTGCCAAATCTCAATTAAGTGGAGGGTTCCTGGGATTGCAAACTGATGTTAGGGTCACGGTTACGGCTTCCCAAGTTAGAAACCAAAAGTCAACGGTGCGTGCTAACTTTCAAAAGATTATACCAAGTCATGACCCGAGGCTTTTTAGATCAGAGCCGATTTTTGACCAGCGCCTCTACCAAAAATTTTTCAACAGCCTCGAACAATCATTATTTTTAATTAGAAATGAACAATGAGAATTAAAAGCGCATTCTTGTCCATTGTTATTCTGGCAATGCCGCTCTTGGGCTGTCAGACTGATTCCCGTCAGCAAATTTTAGCCGCGGATAGAAGCCAGGTCGCTCTTCGGTCGATCCAGTCCAGAGTATATAACACGGCTGATAGTAAGCTCACCATTCGTACGATTATTGCAACTCTTCAAGATCTTGGCTTTACGGTTGATAAAGTGGATCATGAGATCGGTGTTGTCAGCGCGACAAAGGCCGGCAATTACTTGATGAAAATGACGGTTTCTTCCCGCCCTCGGGGCAGTGAACAAATGTATGTCCGTGCAAGTGCGCAATTTAATCTTAAGGCTGCAAACGATCCTGCATTTTACCAGAAATTTTTTGATGCCCTTGCCCAAGCAATGTTTTTAGAAGACAATAAGATTCACTAGTTATTGTTTTCAGCAAGCCATACTTAATCATAAAAGGCATTGCCATGAACGTTATTCAATCGAGTGCGGATCAAAAACTCGGGCCGACGAAGGCGCTGGTCAAGCGGCTGACGTCGCTCACCTTCGATGAATTCGATGGGGTAACGCTCAAGGAGGCCAAGGTCCATCTATTGGATTCGATCGGCGCCTGTTTGGCGGGCGCGCGCCAGCCGGAAGCGGAAATGACGGCGTCGGCCCTGTTCGGCGTGATGGCGCCCGGCGATATTCCCGTACCGGGGCGGAAACAAAAAACGGATATGCTAACGGCGGCGTTGTTGGGGGGGACGGCGGCTCACGGGCTTGAGCTCGACGATGGTTACCGCCCCGCCGGCGCGCATCCGGGTGTTGTTGTCGTGCCGAGCGCCTTGTCCGCCGGCTATAAAGACGGCATCGACGGAAAAACGTTTTTAACGGCCGTGATCGCCGGTTATGAAGCCATGGGCCGTATCACCGCCGTGATGCATCCCCGCCAGCGGGACCGCGGCTATCATGCGACCGGCATTTGTGGCGTGTTTGGCGCCGCGTCTGCTTTAGGTGTGATGCGGAACTTTAGCGCTGAAACGCTTGAGCATGCATTTGGCATCGCAGCCAGCACGGCATCAGGCATTAACAGTCACCATCTCGGCGGTGATGTGAAGCGCGCTCATCCGGGTTTTGCGGCGCGCGGTGGATTAACGGCGGCGCTAATGGCCGAAAAAGGCTATCTCGGTGCACGGGATATTCTTGAAGGAAATGTTGGGTTCTATAAAACGTTTGCTGGGGATGATGACGGCGCAGTGGATTATGCATCCGCCGACATCCTAACCGCCGGGGGGCAGATCAATTCACCGTTCGTGATTGCCGATTGCTATATCAAACCCCATGCGTGTTGCCGTCATCACCATCCGATGTTGGATTGCGTGATTGATATCATGACAAGCGAGAAACTAAGGTCGGAAGACGTTGCCAAGGTCGATGTGCGGGCTATCCGTGTCGCGGCGGTGCTCGCCGATGTCGGGTGGGAACAAATGACGCCGGCGCAAATGAGTGCAAAATTTACCCTGGCTACGGCCTTGCGCCAACACGCCGTGCAATTAAAGCATTTTGAAGCAAGCTATCGTGAAGACCCGTCGATCGAAGATGAGATTGCCAAGATCAATATCGTGATCGATCCGGAACTCGACAAAATGTACCCGGATGCCCGCCCGGCGGAAGTGGATATCATCACAACCGATGGCCGAAAATTCACCCGCCGTGTAGAAGAACCTTTGGGGTCGGTCCGTAACCAGCTTTCAAGCGAAGCTCTGATGGCGAAATACCTATCCCTCGCAGAGCCCATTGTCGGCGAGCAAAAAGCTCACGCCATTGCCGATCAGATTCAACAAATTGAAAATCTAAACGATATCCGCCCCCTGGTGGAATTACTCGCATTATAGAGCGGTATATACTATCGCGCTTGCCTCCGGCAGGGTGCGGGGCCATACTGTTTAAAATTTTCGTAATAGGAGAGAAAAAATGAACGCAGAACCCATCCGCGTGTTTTGGCATCCTGGCTGAACAAGCTGCTTAAAAACCAAGGAATTCTTGGCGGCCCGTGGGGTCGAATTCGAATCGGTCAATGTGCAGGACGATCCGGGAGGCATGGAACTTCTGCAAAGTCTCGGCGCGAAGTCCGTTCCTGTCGTTTCTCTCGGCGATAAGTGGGTGTTCACCCAAACTTTTGACGATGTCTCAAAACTGCTTGGTTTGGAGTTCGACGATACGCCGGAGCTTTCACCGGACGAGTTGGCGGCTAAAGTCGATATGATCCAAGCGGCCGCGGAGCGGTTTATACGCCAGCTTCCGGCAGATCAGTTCACGAAAAACGTCCGAAACCGTAAACGGATGTTCAAGGACCTCTGTTATCATATTCACCGCTTGACCGAAGCGTTCCTAGATATCGTGATCGAATCAGATGAACGCCTCACGCGCGAACACTTGAATATGCCGTGCCCGGATGAATTAAAAACATTTGACGACATTGCCGATTACGGTGCCGGCGTTCGCAAGCGATTTAACGAGTGGTGGAAAACCAAAGGCGACGTCGATTTCAGCCAAATCACACCGGTTTATTACGGCGATAAAGAGCTGCATTATGTGTTCGAGCGATTGACCTGGCATCCGGGCCAACACGTTCGTCAGCTAATGATGCTCTTACGAGAAGATTTCGGTATCGAGCCGAACCAACCGTTGGCGGAATCGGACTTCGACGGGCTTCCTGTCCCCGAAAAGGCCTGGGACGACGAAAACGATTAAGTCGGCGTGATGGTAAAGGGGGAATGGCGGAAGAGAGTGGGAGTCGAACCCACCAAGAGCGTCTCACACCCTTGAACGGATTTGAAGTCCGTCCGAGCCACCGGGCCCGATTCCCTTCCATCCAGTAAAATCAACATATTAGGTATTGCCCGGGGCGAGCAATATGCCCCAATTGGCACCCAATTGGCACCCAAATTTTCTCCTATTGTTTCCTATGGGTTCACTTCCTGTTCTTGATCGCATTTTGTAAGGCGGTATCGATTTTGGCCGCTGCGTCCTCCTGCATCCCCGGCATGACGTGAGAGTAGAGATCGAGGGTGATCCCGATGTTAGTGTGGCCCGCCCGCTCGGACGCGACCTTGGGGTGAACCCCGGCCTGGAGAAGATGGGTCAGGTGGGTATGTCGAAGGCCGTGAAAGGTAATACGGGGCACTCCAGCGGCCTTTACGATCCGGTTGAAATAGTCGTTGAAATGCTTCGGGCTGATCGGGGCCCCATCGGAATCGGCGTTAACCAGCTCATTCATGTCCTTGCCGGACCCAAGAACAAGCCAGGCCTCACACTGGCCCTTCCAGTGCTGTTTGAGGGCATCAACCGTGATCGCCGTAAGTGCGACCGTTCTGCGGCTCTGGGGTGTTTTCGGGGGCTTGAAGCTGATCCCCGCTTTCGTTTCTTGGAGGGTTTGATTGACAGTCAGGGCCCCGTTTTCGAGGTCCAGGTCCTTCCACCAGAGGCCAAAGACCTCACCCAGCCGAAGCCCGGTCGTGGCGGCGATCAGGACCGGGAGATAGAGGTCGGTTTTTTGAGCGGCTTCGAGGAGATCGGCGAGTTGGTTGTGGGTTAGAACCTGGATCTCACGCCGGACCGGCGGTGGCGGGTCGACAGCATCGGCGGGGTTTCGAGATAATACTCCCCATCGAACGGCTTGTTTGAAGGCTCGGCTTAGGACCCGGTGGTGTTGTCGGACCGTTGTCGGCGACAGCCCGCCTTGTCCGCGAAGCCGGCCATGATCGAGCCAAACGCTGTAGGCCTTCTGAATTTGAGCGGGCTTTATCTCTGCTAGCTTAATCTGGCCGAGAGCGGGGATCAGATATTTCTCGACAATCTCCTGATACCGTTCAAAGGTTTTGGGTGTCGTACGGTGCTTAGGATCCAGATTGAGCCACTCCCGAAGGAATTCAGCGATGGTGGTATTATCTGGATCAATGTGTGTTCCGGTATGAATCTCTCTTAGAATTTCATTGGTATCTGCAATTTGGTGGCGTGGCTGAGGTTTTTTGCTCCAACTATGTTTAAGATTTGGGCAATGCTTTCCAGATGTTCTGCCAATCCAGATTTGGTGCCAAGGGGCATCGGCAATAACGTGGTTAACCATGCCGAAAAAAAACGCAAGGGCTTCACGACAGTAGCGCTTGTTTTTTTTGATAAGCGTTTTTGTGTTATTCCCACAAGTGTTTATAATTTCATTCAGATATTGCGTAAAAAAACCACCGTCTTTAGATGATGTGTTGTGGCTTAAGCCATCGTCACCTTTAATTTTATGATGTTTAAAATAGGTCTGTGCAGCATCAGGGTATGTTGTGCCACGCTGATACCAGGCCCACTCGGTATAAAGCAAATTGGCTAAGTCTTTTGATGCCTTTCTAATCTCACTGTAAGCAATACCTCCCATATACCAATGTGTTGACACTCCTGCCGATTTTGCTGGGGGCACCACGCCAATTAA